>JACPFH010000514.1 GCA_016183075.1 Deltaproteobacteria bacterium
GTGATCCGGCTTAAGGACGGGACCGTAGAGGAGAACGGTTGAGCCGAGTCATTGCCCACATTAGCGTGCTGGTAACCTGCGCCGTTGCTTTTTACCTCTGGGCAGCCTCGCTCGCGCTCCCTTCGGTCGCCCCCTCGGTCGCGGACAAAGAGGTCTGCGGCGTTGCTCCTGCGCGCGCTATACTGTTACCCTGTCGGCGATCAGATTAATCAACTCCTCTTCTCCCGGTTCCACGTGGCTGCGGATATTCGAGCCCGCCGCGTCGACGACGGAGTAAGCGGCGCGCCGGTTGACCCTGCAGCTTCCCGAATCGCACGTGGCGTTGAAAACGACGAGTGCGAGCAACTGCTTTTCGGAGTTCACGAATAGGGCCGCAACGTAGCGCTCTCCAACGCGTGTTATACGGCCGGGAATAGGCGTGAAGCCGTCGAGGAAGTTCCAAGCCTCCTCGGCCCTTGGACTAAGCTGCGGGACAAAGGTTAAGGAGAGCAAAAGGATCGCAGCAAGAATATGCCTTGTCAGTTTCAATTTCATCGCGGTCTCCTTGGATCGTTTATTGCTTTACGACACCTGAGATCTCTTGCGTTCTTCGCTGATGATCTTGAGGGCTTTCTTGCGCAGTTGCTCGTTACGATTCACAGCCGTGAACAGCCGATTGTACGACTCCGGAGTGAGCCCCTGTTTCTCCAAGGCTTTGTTTACCTTTGAATCGCCCTCCCGCTGTATCTTCTCTTTTTCCTTCGCGTCCTGAACCTTGGCGAGCTGCGGTTCATACGCTTGCCGTATCTTATGGTATTCCACATAGGCCTTCGCGAAGGCCCTGAGATCTTTATCGCTGACTTTAGCCTGCTCAGCGGGCGGCGCCTGCTTAGGTGACCCCTGAGCGCCTGCCGGAGTCGTGACCCACAGGGCGACCGAGAGGACCGCCGCACCGCACACGGCTGGTCGACTTAAAAAAAGATTGAGCATCATGAACCTCCTTTTGGCCATCGGACGGAATGTCCTTACGTTTTAGCCCCCTTGATCTCAGGCGTCTTTTCCTGGAGTTTTTTGACAAGCTCGCCAAACGAGCTGTTAGCGAGAATGCGGTTGAATTGAGAGCGGTAGTTGTTGACCAGGCTGACATTTTCAATCACGATGTCGTAGACCTTCCATTCCCCGCTTACGAGGTGCAGGTTATAGTTGATGGAGAATTCCTCGCCTTTCTTTGTGACCACCTTGGTGGGGACCTCCGCGCGGTTCTTGTCCTCCTTCTCGCGGCCGTAGACGATTTTTTCCCCGTTATAGGATTCGATTGCGTCCACATAGGAACGCTCCAAAAGTTCGGTAAAGAGCTTTTGGAATTGCTGCTGCTCCTCGGGCGTGCGCCGCTGCCAGTGCGATCCTAGCGATCGCTTTGCCATATCCGCGAAGTCGAATCGCGGGTAGATGGCTTGGCGCAATTGATCGCGGCGCTCCTTTTTCTTTGGTTCCGATTTCAGCTCAGGATTTGTAAGAATACTGAGGACCTTGTCCGCGGTCGCACGGGTCTGATCGGTAGGAGCACCTGCGCTCAGCGGGAGAGGGACCAGGAGATAAAAGATCGCAGTCAGCCAGGCCCAACGTAGCCTAAAGTATATTTCTTTCATGAAACGTAGCCTCTAATTCATTACTGACCCGGCTCTCCTGCCGGCGCAATCGGTGAGATTCCCTAGCGTGGTTTCTAGGGCCTCTTTATCCCCGTCCGCCTTTTGTCCCGCGAGTCCGGCCCGGGACCGTAGTTATCGTTCGCCCTGCTCCCGTAAGCGCTGGTTTTCTCTGCGCAGGCGTTCCAGCTCCGCCTCCTGGGACTCCACCCTTCGTTGACGCTCGTTCGACTGCGCCATCAGTTGGTCGCCGATGAGAGCGCCGGCGATGAGTCCCACGGGTCCGCCGATGAGCGCGCCGGCGGCTGCGTGTCCTACGGTGCTGCCGATGATCGCGCCGCTACCCGCTCCGACGGCGGAGGCGCCGAGCAGCCGGCCAGGGCCAAAATGAGAAGAGCCACTATAAAGACCGGCAATATCCCGTTTCTCATCTGAGATCTCCTTTTTTTACGAGGCGATGGGTGTTAGTACTCCGCCTGTTGACGTCTTAACCGCTCAAGCTCGTAGCGCTGGCGCTCGGTTTCGGCTTGGTTCCTGCGGATCTGGCGATCCTGCTCGTAATTGCGGTGCTCCTGACCCTGCAGTTGGTCGCCGACAAGGGCGCCTGCGCCTAGACCAAGGGCTCCGCCGACCAGAGCGCCCGCAGCCGGATGTCTGACAGCGCCACCAATGAGTCCTCCTGCAGCAGCGCCGCCAAGCGCCCCGATGCCTGCGGCTTTCTCGCGCGTCGTGAGAGGCCCGCCGGCGCAGCCTGCGCCGATGAGCGCCACGGCTGAGATGACCGTCAGAGCTTTTGTGAGTCTTGTATTCATTTTTTTCGCCTCCTTAATGCGCAAAATCATGACGCCATCAATGCCACCTTTCGGGGCCTGAGTCCGCATGGGATAAGAGATCGCTTAACATGACGGCAACCAGCTCGTTCGCCTCTTTCTCGTCCTGGGCCACGCAAAAGGCCTCTTCGGTGAGCGCTGCGATCAGCTCACCCAGGGTGGTTCGGATAACTAAATTTCTTTCTATGTTTTTCATCTTTACTCCTTTAATCCCACAAGCCGCGCTTGCTCTTGCCTTTGGGATTCTCAGAGCGCTTTTTGGCCGGCTGCTTGCCTTTTTTCTGAAGCTCATAGCGCTCCTCGGCTCGCTGCCAGCCGCGCTCCGGGTCAGCAGACCACTGCGCATTCGTATTCTCCAGGCCCTTTTCGCTCATATGCGAAGCTGCCGCGCCGCCGGCGCGCGAGCGGCTACTTTTCTCGGGTTGAGCATTAACAGATTGGCCGGCTTGGCTCAGAAGCAGGGCAGCGCTCATGATGGCGATAAAATAAGAAATATGAAGCATGAGATTTCCCCGTCCTGACGGCTACCTTTCCTCGTTTGCGGCAACTAAGCGTGCCTGAAAGGATCTTTCAGCAACAGCGGTGCCATGCCAAAGAACCGCAGAAAATCAAAGGCTTATAAGAAACCGGGCGGGCGAGAAGTGAGTAAAAAAGTAGATAGATAGGAAAAAATTACTTGCTTCGATAGAGGGTCAACTTAGCATTCAGGGTCTTGGTCGTGATGCCGAGGAGCCGGGCGGCTTGGGTCTTGTTGCCATCGGTTGCGGCCAAAGCCCGCTCTATAGCCTGGCGCTCGGCTTCCGCCAAAGAGAGCGGTTCACCGCCGGCGGACTCTTCCAACGCAGCTCTGAGGCAGAACTGTTTTAAGTCGGCTGCGGTTAAGGTGGGACCCGGGGCGAGCACAGCCAACTGCTCCATTGCGTTGCGCAACTCCCTCACGTTGCCCGGCCAGGAATGTTCCTTGAGAGCAGAGATGAAATCCGGAGCCCAGGGCAGGGCCGGACGACTGTATTGTTCAGCAAACTGCTCGAGAAAATAACGTGCCAAAAGCGTGATATCATCGCCTCGTTCCCGCAGCGGCGGAAGCTCGAGATGAAAAACGCTCAAGCGATAGAAAAGATCGGATCTTAGCTTTCCCTCTTTCACAGCCTGCGCGGGGGAAAGATTGGTGGCAGTGACAACGCGCACGGATATGGGGACGGTGTTGGCGGCGCCGATCCGGCGCACCTCTTTTTCTTCCAGTACCCGCAGGAACTTCGCCTGCACCTCCGGGACCATCTCGGAGATCTCGTCGAGGAACAGGGTGCCGCCATCGGCTTGCTCGAAACACCCGAGCCGTCGCTCCAGCGCGCCTGTAAAAGCTCCCTTCTCGTGACCAAGGATTTCGCTTTCCATAAGCGTCGGCGGGATTGCCGCGCAGTTCAATGCCAGAAACACACCATCCCGGCGCGGAGACAGGTCGTGCAGGGTGCGCGCGACGAGCTCTTTTCCCGTGCCGCTTTCGCCGCTCACCAGAACTGGGGCGTCGGTAGCTGCGACCTGACTGAGATGCTGGTAGAGAAGGCGCATAGGAGAAGATTTGCCGATCAGGCCGCCATAAGAGCCTAAAGGAGACTCAAGCCGCTTGCGTAAGGCGCTGGCCTCGCGCGCAAGTTTAACCTGCCTCAGCCCTTTTTCGAGTGCCGCTCGAAGTCGAGCAACCTCCAAGGGCTTGGTGAGATAGTCGTAAGCTCCCAGCTTGATTGCCTGCACGGCGCTCTCGATAGTCGCCTGTCCGGTAAGCATGATAACCGCTGCCTGGTTCACCCGCTCCCCCAGGCTCTCTACCAGTTGCAACCCGGTCATTCCCGGCATGATCACATCTACAACCATGGCGTCTGGTAGATTCTGCTCGCAGGACTTGAGCGCCGCGGCGCCGTCCGCCGCAGTCAGGCTTTTGTATCCCCACCTCTCCAGTAGGGAAGCAAGACCCTCCCGGCTTGCGGGGTCATCATCCACTACAAGCACGCTAAGCTGTGGGCGGGTCAAAAGGCGCCTCCGGTCAGCGGTAGAGTAACACGAAAGGTAGCACCGCCGGCGGAGCCGGTGGTCTCCTCATACTGCAACGTGCCGCCGTGAGCCTCCACGATCAGTTGACTGAGAGGCAGGCCGATGCCTCTACCGGCGGGTTTGGTGCTGCTACCAAAATCGAAGATAGCGGCGCGTCTTTCCGGCGAAATCCCCGGTCCCGCATCCTGGAAGCGCAAGATGATCTCGTCCCCGGCGTGCTGGCCGGTGATTGTAATCGTGCCGCCATCGGGTTGGGCCTCTGCCGCATTACGCAGCAGGTTGTCGAATGCTTGGCGCAGTCGGGTCGAGTCTCCTCGGAGAGGCCAGGGACCAGGGGGAAGATCGGCCGTTAA
The DNA here is from genome assembly GCA_016183075.1 of Deltaproteobacteria bacterium. Taxonomy (GTDB): domain Bacteria; phylum Desulfobacterota; class Binatia; order UBA9968; family UBA9968; genus 2-12-FULL-57-22. Next base: position 4,858 of record JACPFH010000514.1, read on the forward strand.
CCTAATCCGTTGCAGGGCATATTGGGCCGTCGCCGCCTCCAGGCTGGCCTTGAGCACGGCGGCCACATCCAGCGGCTGGCGTTCCAGGGTGACAGGGGCCGTATAGTCCGCGAAATCGCGCACCAATTGGCTGACCTGATGAAATTCGGCCTCCAGTGCTCCTAGGGATTGCCGTTGCTCCTCGTCCGGAGCCGGCCCCGTCTCGGGATCCGAAGGCGCTGATCGCAGGAGTTCCAGATGGACGGCCATGGCGTTCAGCGGGTTCTTCAGCTCGTGGGCCAAGGTGTGCGCCGCCATAGCCAGTCGCTGCGCCGGAGTAGGACTTTCACGCGCGCCGCGCTGCTTCATGACCAGCCGGTCGATAAGGTCGAGGCTGGTTCCCACCTCGTCCTGACCGGCATAGCGAGGCCGCGCCTGATAGGTGCCGGCCTCTGCTTCGCGCAAGGCATTGCTGATCAAGCGAAAACGGCGGGTATAGATGGTGGTGGTTAAAAAGCCGCCCCATAGGGCCACTGCGCCTGCCAGGACGAATAGAAGGGCCAGTTGCCGCCAAAGGCCGGAGAGAAGCTCCGTCCAGTCGGCGGGATTGATCCACAGCCGCAGCCCGCCAGGACCGCGCACTCCTTGGGGCATCTGCAACGGCACCGCAACGTCGTAGTATGTGTCTCTTCCCTTACCCCTGGTCGTGATGATCGTGGTTCCCTGGCGTAGATTCTGAATCAGGGCAGGGTCGGTCGCGCTCGGGCTTTGCGTACCGCGTACCGATGTATAAAGGACCTTGCCTTCCGGGTTGAGGACCCACATAGCCTTGATGCTGTCGCTGCGCGTTACATAGGCGCGCATCAGCCCTGTCACCCCGGTGCCGCGCGGAGCGGGGCTCGGCTTGGCCGCTTCCTTACCGGGAAAGAGATTGCCAAGAAAATCCCAGTACGAGGAGCTAGTAGGTGGCGTGGGGGGTGGCGGGCTGGCCCTCTGTTGTCGCAGGCTGTCCGCTAAGGCGATTTCGACCTGGCGGGCGAGCAGCAGTGCGGTTTGCACGGTTGCCTCGGTGGTGAGGCGCTGAGCAACCAACAGGAGGATAGCGGCGAAGATGCCGAAAAGCACCACGACCGTGGCAAGGAAAACGCCGACCTGTTTCCGGCGCAGGCTCATAGAAGCTACCATAGCAGGTCGACTCGGGCGGGAAAAGATAGGGACGGATTTCTTTAAGGGATGAAGAGTTAAAGGAAAAATGCTCGCTTGCATGGCGGGCCGGTTTATTGCATAGTAAATGGCGATGCTGAGGGACGCCTACAATCGGCCGATACAAGATCTCAGGATATCGGTCACGGACAGGTGCAATTTCCGCTGCATCTACTGCATGCCGCAAGATGAGTACGAGTGGATCGAAAAGAAAGAGATCCTTACGTTTGAGGAGATTACGAGGCTTGCCAATCTTTTTATCCAATTGGGGGTGGAAAAAATCAGGCTTACCGGTGGAGAGCCACTGGTGCGGAGAGACCTTCACCTCCTGATTGCGAAGCTCTCGCAACTTGGAGGGTTAAAGGATCTCTGCCTTACGACCAATGGCTCGCTCCTGACCGACCAAGTCCGTGGCCTCAAAACCGCGGGATTAAAGCGGGTCAATGTCAGCGTGGACACGCTCGACCCCGAGAAATTTGAAAGGATCACCAAGCGGGGCGACCTCCCGAAAGTGCTGGACGGCCTCTTTGCCGCCAAGAGTTACGGCCTCCATCCGATCAAGATCAATGCGGTGATCGAGCGCGGGGTCAACGACGACGATATTATCAGCCTGGTGGAGTTCTCCAGGGAGCATGGCTTTGCCATCCGTTTTATCGAGTACATGGATGTCGGGAACACCAACAACTGGACGTCGGAGAAGCTGGTCTCCAAAAAGGAGCTCCTGGAAAAGATTAACGCCCGCTTTCCCCTGAAAGAAGTGGGCCGGGACAACGGTCACGCGCCTTC
>JACPFH010000515.1 GCA_016183075.1 Deltaproteobacteria bacterium
CCCGAAGGCAACGTTGATGGCCTGGGCGCCGCCGCAGACTCCGAGCAGCGGTACGTCCCGTTGGAGGGCAAGGCCGATAAGTTCGAGCTCGAACTGCGTTCGGTCCTCCTTGATCTCTCCCAACGCGGCGATCGCGGTTTGCCCGTAACGCGCCGGGTCGATATCGAAATTCCCGCCGCTCACGAGGATGCCATCGAGGCGCGCCAGGGTCTCCTTGACGGCGCTCCCGGCCGCCGTGACAGGCAAGATGACGGGGAGTCCGCCGCCATCCAAAACCGCCCGCGCATAACGTTCTTGGAGCTGGATCAGACGGTTTGGCGTTCCCGGCGGGGAGTATCCCCGCGGCGATTCCACGTCGGGGGTTATCCCGATTAGCGGTCTAAGTCGCCCGGCTTTTCTTTTCATCGATGGCTGCTATAGAGGCGGGCATAGATCCGGTAATTGCGCAGGACGAGGTTGACATAGAGGCGAGTTTCTCCATACGGGATACGTTCAACGAACTCCTCCTCGTCTGGAGCCGCAATCTCCTTTTCCCATCTCTCCACGGCGTTCTTGCCCGCGTTGTAGGCGGCGATCGCCTTGGGGAGGCTTTCCGGAAACTGCTCGAGAAGCTCCTTTAGGTGGAGGGAGCCCAATCTGAGATTGAGCTCCGGCTCAAACAATCTCTGCGCGGTAACGGAGTCGACGGAAAACCGCCTGGCCACGCGTGCGGCTGTGGAAGGGAGGAGCTGCATCAGACCGTACGCCGATGCCGGGGAAACCGCCTTGGGGTCGAACATGCTCTCTTGGCGGATCAGGGCGACGACGAGGTAGGGATCGAGCGCCGAGGCCCCGGCTATCTTCTGAATGGGTTCCCAATACGCCAGGGGGTATCGGTAGCGGCTCAACCCCTCAGCGCTTTCCGGAAACTGGTTGGCTATCGCCGCGCTTTGGGCATAGGCTTTGCTGCGGGCGTATTCATGCATCAGAAAAAGTTTCCCTTCCGGCCCGCTGCCAACCTGGAGGGCGAGCGCATCAAGCTCCCGCACCGCCAGCTCGTGAAGCGAGAGCTCGCCCAGTGCCCGGGCGCGGGTGAGATGGAACGAGCCAACAGGATCGAGGGAAGGAGCCTGCGGCGGATCCATTTTCCCTATCTGCCGCGTTGTCTCCGGCTGGGCCGCTCCCAGACGCTCCAACCTTTTAGCCGCCAGCCCCGTGTAATAGCTTTCTTCAGGGGAGCGGACAATGCGCAGGGCGATTTGCTTCGCTTCTTCGGCTCGGCCCAGGCGCTCTGCGGTACGACCCTGCCAGTAGAGGGCGGCGGTCTTGTATCGCGTCGCGCGGGTGTTTTGCGCAAGCCTTCTGAAAACGCCGTGGGCTCCCGGATAGTCGCCTTTGATGTAGAGGAGCCAGCCGAGTCTCCAGGCGACTTCTTCGAGCAGCGAGCTTTGGGGATACTTTTGTTCGAAGCTTTGGTAGAGACGCTGGGCTGGGTCAGGCTCGCTCAGGGATTCGTGGATACGAGCTAAGGCGAAATGAGCGGAATCGTTGAAACCGTTTTGCGGATAGCGCTCCTGAAGGCGCGTGAAAAGTTCCCGGGCTTTGAGGTTTTCGTCGCGAAACCAGTAAATACGGGCCAGACGGTCAAGTGCCTCCGGCGCTTCCGGAGCGTCCTCATAATCGCGGACGATTTCGCTCAGCACGGCAATCGCCTCTTCCCGGCGTCGCCCGTCGAGATAGACCCGCGCGAGGCCGCTCAAGACACGCACCCGCTGCTGGCCGCGGGGAACCTGTGCCAGGGCCCTGCGGTAGGTTTTTTCCGCCTCGTCGAATTGGCGCTCTTTGTGAAGCAGTCGGGCTTCACCGGCCAGCGCTTCCGCCGTCGTCAAGCCAAACTGCTTGGGGTGCGATCGCCTCAGCCGCTGGACCTCTTCGCGCGCCTTGGCGGCCCAGGGCGACTGCGGGGAGATTTGCCGTAGTTCTTGATAGAGGGCATGGGCCTCCGCCGGCTCACCTTGGAGCTCATGCAGCCGGGCGAGAAGCAGCCTGGCCTCTGCGGAGACCTCCCGGCTCCCCGACCGATTCAAAATATCGTTCAGCTTCTCGCCGGCGCCGGCGTAGTCTTTGGCGGAAAGCATGATTTTGGCAAGCTGGAGATGAGCCGGGAGCGCCCAGACGCTCTGCGGGAATCGTTGCGCGGTTTGGCTAAAGCGTTGTCGCGCGCTTTCCGGGTCGGGGCGGGCGAGCGCAATCTCGCCAAGGAAATAGAGGCTGTAGTCCTCGAACGGCGAGTCGCGATTCAGGGTTTGCAGAAGCAGAGGCTCGGCGCCGGCAAAATCCTTTTGCGTGTAGCGGGCGTAGGCTTGGGCAAAAAGCTCCTTGGACCCCTTTTCCTGGGCGCCGAGCGGGCTGGAAAGGAGAAGGAAAAGCGAGAAAAAACAAAACGTTTCAATCCCCTTCACGCGCAAGTAAGTTTAACGGAGGCGGAGCAAGGATTCAACCGGTAAGGGACCCCGTGTCAGGGGCGCCTGCGATGGTTCAGCGGTCTCGGGGGCAAGCCCCTCCGGGCGAGGGCAATGCACTTCTACCTTAGAGGAGGCCTGCAAACGAAACGATCACATTTTCACTTCGAAGCCCGAGGGGGACGAGAAGGAAGGCCGCGGACGTCCGATTACAAACGTTACGGCTCATGGCACAAACCCATCGGCCGCGGCCTGATGGCTCGGCACCCGAGGAGCTCTCCCTCGCAAGCGCCGGAAGAGTCGCCGCGCGAGGCCGTGCAGCGAAGAGAGTGCCGAAACGTTTGATTTGGGATGCAAACCGCTAGCGTCGCGCGGTTGTATTTTGCGCCGGTGAACGTTATGGTTTTGCAGTTCGGCAGATCGGTTTCGGATCGTCAATCTAGGAGGAAGCGCTTTGAAGATCGAAGGAAGTTACACGTTCAACGCTCCGCGGGTGAAGGTTTGGGAAATCCTGCTTGACCCTAAAACCATCGCCCAGTGCATGCCGGGCTGCGAGGGTCTCGCGCCGATTGGCCCGGATGAATACGAAGCGACGATGAAAATCGGTATCGCCGCGGTGAAAGGAACCTACAAGGGAAAGGTTGCAATTAAAGACAAGCAGCCCCCGACCCACTATGTGCTGAGCGGGGAAGGCTCCGGCGGGCCGGGTTTTATGCAGGGAGATATGGCCGTCGATTTGGAGGAAAAAGATGGGCTGACGCTCCTCAGGTACAGCGTCGATGCCAAAGTGGGAGGTTTGATTGCGGGGGTCGGGCAGAGAATGTTTGGCGGAGTCGCGAAGATGATGGCGGATCAGTTCTTCAAGAAGGTGGAGGGCTTTCTAGGATGAGATTGCGGCGCGGATCGATCGGGATGTCATTGACGCGCACCTCGTAGTGAAGGTGCGAGCTCGTGCTCTTTCCCGTATTGCCGACTTCGGCGATCCTTTGTCCTTTGCGCACGCGCTCGCCCTCTTTGACGTGGATTTGTGACAGATGCGCGTACATCGTGGTTATTCCCGCGCCGTGATCCAGGGTCACGGTGTTTCCGTTGCCATTACTTGAGCCGACCCGCACCACGACCCCGTCCCCGGGCGCGCGTACGGCGGTCCCCATAGGTTTCGGGATATCAAGGCCGGAGTGAAACCCCGGCTTTTCCGTCCACGGGTCCTTCCTGATGCCAAATCCGGAACTGACGTGGCCCTGGGTGGGC
>JACPFH010000516.1 GCA_016183075.1 Deltaproteobacteria bacterium
CACGATGATAGATTTTTTTCGGTCCACGGTGCGAACGACGCCTACCCCCTCGTAGGATTCGAAGATGAACTTGACGTACGCGATATCTTTCGGGTGGATCGCCAGATATATTTCGTGAAGTTCCATTTCGGGTCAATGGTTATTGGTCAATCACAATTACCACACGTTACTAGCGAGTTACCACTCGTTACGGTAACTCATTGTAACGAGGTAACGCATCGTAACTCATTGACCTTTGACTGTTGACCATTGACGATTGACTTTTGCTTTAGCTATTTGCCGAAGAATTTTTCCAGCCCCTTTTGAATCCAGTCCTGACGTTCCTTGCCCTTTCTTTCTCTCTCCCCGCCCAGGGCGCGCTCCATGCCTCTTTGTACGAGGCCGCGCTGAATCCGCTCGGCTAACCATTGGGTGTCCGGCTTCGCTTGGACTTGAGGAAGAGTCCCCTCGAGGCGAAAGGGCACGGCAAGCTTGCCCTGGCGGTCGAGCAGGTAGCGCGCATTGCGATGCTCCCGCACGAGTTCCTGCGTGAACTGGGGCGACATGACCAGCTCGCCGCTCCATCGGATCGTCCTGTCGAATCCGATCGAGCCCTCGCCTCTGACGGTGTAGTCGGGGGTGACTATGAGGAGGTTACGGGTGTGGATGCGCTTGTCGGCGACGATAAATGTTGCCGCCAGCTTGTCGAAGGCGGTGTCCCGGCTCTGCAGCAACGACCGATGGCGGGCTCGCAACGCTGACGACAAAAGATCGGAAATTCCCGGCAGGCCGGCGACTTTTCCCAAGACCCGCTCGACCAGATTCACATCTTTGAGGATTCCCTGATGGATTTCGGTTTCTCCATCTCCCTGCAAGCCGTCGTGCCAAAGGGAGCCGTTGTTGCCCTCGGCCCGCAGTCTCGCCGTAAGATCCAGTTTCCCCGCCATTCGGTCTTTGAAGTTGGGGAATTTCTGCATGAGCAAAGCCTTGAGGTCTATCCCGTCGAGCCGGGCATCGAGGGCGACGCGCTGCTGGCCCGGTACCCTCTTCTCCCACGCCCCGTCGGCGCGAAAAGTCCCGCCCAGCGCGTGGAAAAGGAACCCCTTAATACCCGCGGCGCTTGGCGACCACGAAATCTCTCCCTGAAGATTCCGGTAAAGAATCTCCTCGGCGCTCCCCTGAGATGCGGAAACATTTCCTTTGAGCGTCATCTGGCCTCGGCTGTTTTGGACGACCCCTGTGCTTTTGAGGTCCTTCATCCACGCGCTCGGGGTGGCCGGGTTACCCGTGAGGTCGGTAAAGCTCAGCTTTGGCGACCACAGGGTGTATTGTATCACCGGGCTTGAGAGGTCGGGCACGGTCGCCTCAAAAGCCACCGTGGACGAGCCAAGGCGCAGTGAAGAGCGCTCCACGCGGATCCGCTTGCCCAGAAACGACACTTTCGAGTTCAACTGGTCGAAGCCGCGGCCGCTATTTTTTTCCCTGGCCTGAACGTCGGTCAGGTTTAAGCCGCCGCGCAGCTCCAGACCGCTGCCTGACAACCCGAGGGCTTTTCTGACCGAAAGATCGAAATCCAGGGTGCCTCGAGTCTGGTAGGAAGAGAGCGGCGCGATGAGTCTGTCCCAACCGGTTAGATTGCTTGGGTCCAAGCGAACGCGCAGCGTGAGCAGGCGGTCAGGGGTCTCGCCGACCCCGCCGGAGAATTTCAGCTTCAGGTTGTGGAGTATGAGCTGGGATGTTTCCAAGACCACCCGATCCTCGCGAGTCTGCAGGTTCAGCTCCAGTTGGCCCGGCAGGCCCTTGTCCTTCTTCAACCATTCGCCGAGTCGAACCTCGCTCTTCTCGAACGTAACCAGGGCGTGCACGTTGAGATTCTCCGGCCTGCCCGACAGCTCGCCGGCGATGCTCAAGGGGCCGTTCGCGGACAGGCCGGCCGGTAGGGCGGCTTGGAGAAAAGGGACCGACCGGAGACGGTCGAGCGCGACAGGATTGACCACGACCTTTCCTTTGAAGACCGCGTCCTTCCACGAGCCGTTTGCGGAGAGATCCAGGTCTCCGGTCACGGAGGTGTTTCTCTCGGCGGCGCCGAAGAGGGGACCGGCGATGCTCAAATCGCGAATCTTGGGGCGCTGCAGGGTCCCGGAAAGGTTGGCCTTGATCGAAAGCGGCCCGTTGATGCCGAAGTAGGCCGGAATTTTCTCCCGCAGCACGGGAAGCGCGCGCGTCAAAGTCGGAACCAGGACCGAATCGACGTTCACCTGGAGGTCGAGAGGGTATTGCATCCATTCCCGTTCCGTGCCGTAGGGCCCGATTCGACCTTCCACTTTGATATTTTGCTCCCGGCTTTCGGATACGCTTGCCGCCAGCTTGAAGGCCGCCTTGCGCGTGAGCGCCGATCCTTTGAAGCTCAGATCGAGGTTTTGCACCTGCAGCTCGAAGGGCTCCCTGGCTGCGCGGTCGATGTAATGGATCTTTCCCTGACTCACCCGCAGGCGGGGCACGGACGGCGCTAGCGGAACTCGTCGCTTCGGCTCCTTGTCCGGCTCGGCCTTTCTGGCTTCCTTTGTCGGCGCAGCCTCACTCGCCGCGGCGAAAAGAGTTGCAATGTTCAGCTTTCCCGATTCGCCCCTGATAATCTGGATCTCGGGCTCGGCTAAGGCAAATTCCTTATTGCGATCCGCCCCAAGAGCAGCTGAAGCCAGCGCACTTTAACGCGCAGCTCGCGAGTTTGGATGAACGGGGTCGCGGCAAAGCGCGGGTCTTCGGCGATGCGTAAATCCGTGGCGGTGAGGCCCGGCCCGCCCCATAGGCCGAGCTGAAGCTGGTTGAATTTTAGCGGGCGGCCGATGGCCCTTTGGATCTCTTCGCGAATCCGGTCTTGATTTCTCTCAACGAGCGTGTTCAGGGAGACGAGCAACGCAAAAGCGCAAGCCGCGGCGAACAGAGAAACAGCGACGGCTTTACGGCTCAGCCTCATGGGTCGGAAATGGCCAAAGGGACTCGTTGTCCCTAGTCTGCCCGCTCAACGATCGTCGCGATCCCCTGCCCGACGCCGACGCACATCGTGGCCAGCCCGTAGCGTGCGCCGCGCCGCTTCATCTCGTGGAGCAGCGTGGTCATGATGCGCGCGCCGCTACAGCCGAGCGGATGGCCGAGCGCGATGGCGCCGCCGTTGACGTTCAATTTCTCGGGATCGATGCCCAGTTCCCGCACACAGGCAAGGACCTGGGACGCAAAGGCCTCGTTCAATTCGACGAGATCGATTTGCTCGATGCTCAGCCCGGCCCTTTTCAGCGCCTTCCGGGTGGCGGGGATCGGGCCAATGCCCATGTAGTTGGGATGGACGCCGGCCGCAGCCGACGCGACGATACGAACCATCGGTTGAAGCTTCAGTTGCTCGGCCTTTTGAGGCGTGGTGAGCAGCAATGCCGCGGCGCCGTCGGAGAGAGGCGAAGAGTTTCCGGCGGTAACGGTTCCACCTTTTTTGAAGGAGGGCTGCAAGGCGGCGAGCTTCTCCAGGGAAGTGTCGGCTCGCGGCCCTTCGTCTCTGTCGACCACGAGCGGCGCGCCTTTTCTCTGTGGCATCTCGACCGGCACGATTTGATCCTTGAGGCGGGCTTCTTCGCGCGCCTTCAGCGCTTTTTGGTGACTTCCCAACGCGAACTCATCCTGCTCTTTGCGGCCGATCTGGTACTTCTCCGCAACGTTCTCCGCCGTCTCGCCGTTGTTGATCAACGAATAGAGTTCGCCCATGCGGCGGTTGGGAAAGCGCCACCCGAGAGAACTATCATAAACAGTCACGTCACCCCGCGGGAAAGAATTCGACGGCTTGGCCATGACCCACGGTCCGCGCGTCATGCTCTCGACGCCGCCGGCGATGAAAAGATCGCCGTGGTCGGTTTCGATGGCCCGGCCCGCTTGATTGATGGCTTCGAGGCCGGAGCCGCACAAACGATTCACGGTCGCCCCGGGGATCGTATAGGGCAGACCCGCGAGCAGGGAGGCGTTGCGCGCCACATTGCGCGAATCCTCGCCCGCCTGGTTGGTGCAACCGAAATAGACGTCCTCGATTTCCTCTTTGTTGATGCCGGTTCTCTCCACTAGCTTGGCGATGACGTAAGCGGCCAGATCGTCGGTGCGTATGTCCTTCAGAATTCCGCCATGGCGCCCCATCGGCGTGCGTACAGCCTCCACAATCACTGCCTGTCTCATGGTTTACACCTTGAAAAGCTCAGGATGAATTATGAAAACGGAAAGCTGAAAATTTTTCCGATTTCCGCTTTCATCCTTCAGTAATTATAAAAGCCCTTGCCCGTGCTTTCACCCAGCCAGCCCGCGAGCACCATCTTCTTGAGCAGTGGCGCGGGCCGGTAGCGGTCCTCTCCGGTCTCGCGCTGGAGGCCTTCGAGCACCATCAGCACCTCATCGAGGCCCGCCTGATCGGCCCAACGGAGCGGCCCGCGGGGGTAATTCGTGCCCAGCCTCATCCCCACGTCGATCTCTTCCGCTTGGGCTACGCCTTCATCCAGGCTCCTGGCCGCCTCGTTGATGATCATGCTCAGGATGCGAGGGAAGACAAGACCCGGAGTGTCCTTTACCCGAACCGGGTCTTTGCCCAGCGCGCCGAAAAAAGTCGCGGCTTCACTCAGGGCTTCCGCCCCGGTCTGTAATCCCCCGGCTAATTCTATCACTTTTTTTTCTTTGAGGGGAAAGAACGTGGCGAACCCGACAACGCGCTCGGGCCGGCTCGTCCAGGAGGC
>JACPFH010000510.1 GCA_016183075.1 Deltaproteobacteria bacterium
CGGCCCCCGACAGCCTTTCCGAGGACACAGGGGAAAAGAGCAGAAGCAGGCTCAATCGATTTTTGCCGTCGGTGACACCCGCGCCGCCTTCGCGAGAATCTTGGCTTTCTCCTCCGGCGTCTTCGCCGCGCGGTATTTGCGCCGGAGCTGGGCGAGCTTGCGGCGGCGCGCCCATCGGCGATGAAGCTCCGTTACCCGTAGTACCGGCATAGACTTACCCCCGGCCGTGTACTTGTATCAGAGCCCCAAGCAGGCTGCAAATAGATTTCCACGCCCACTCTATCCGAGAAGACTCTCTGTCAAAAAATATGGTGCTAAAGGGAAGCGCCATGTCAGAATTGCGCCTCCGGTGTAGTTGGGATAAGGTAGGCCCCACCTAGACGTTAGCGCGATGGACAACGTTCGCTTCGTAGACACCACGCTTCGCGACGGGCAGCAGAGTCTCTGGGCGCTGAACATGAGGACCGGCATGATGCTGCCGGTCGCGGGGCAGCTCGATAAAGCCGCCTTCGACGCCATCGAACTCGGCACGCCGATCGAAATTCCGAAGTGCGTCCGAGAGCTGCGCGAAGATCCCTGGGAGCGGCTCCGACTCATCGCGCGGAAAATCACCGAGACTCCTTTGCGCGCGATCCACGGTACCAGCAGCGGGTTCGAGTTGTTTCCGCACGCGATACATAAACTGTGGGATGAACGCGCCGCCGCGTGCGGCCTCACGCAGGTGCGGATATCGGACTGTTGGAATGATCCGTCCAGGTGGCGGTGGCGCATCCAACAGGCCAGAGCCGCGGGACTCGATCCGATCATCAATCTGATCTACTCGGTGTCGCCGCGGCACACCGACGAATACTATGCCGAGAGGGCAAGGGCCGCCGTACGACTCGGCGTCTTTCGTCTCTGTCTCAAAGACCCCGGCGGATTGCTTACGCCGGAGCGTACCCGGACTCTGGTTCCCGCCATCTTGCACAGCGCTGGCGGCATACCGGTCGAGCTCCACACCCACTGCAACACGGGTTTGGGGGCTCTGTGCTGTCTGGAGGCGATCAGGCTCGGAATGACGATCATCAACACGGCCGTCCCTCCGCTGGCGGACGGATCTTCCAATCCGTCGGTCTTCAATGTCGCGAAGAACGCGCGCGCCATGGGCTACGCAACTTTCCTTCAGGAGGCGGCCATCCAGCCCGTCGCGGATCACTTCAAGTTCATCGCGAGGCGGGAGCGCCTGCGGGTCGGGGCTCCGCCGGAATACGATTATTATCAATACATCCATCAGGTGCCGGGAGGCATGATCTCGAACCTCCGCCACCAGCTTCGCCTGGTCGGTATGGAGGACAAGCTGGAGGCAACCCTGGAAGAAGCAGCCCGCGTGCGCGAGGAGTTTGGGTATCCGATCATGGTGACGCCCCTCTCCCAGTTCGTGGGAAGCCAGGCGGCCATCCATGTCATCGTCGGGGAGCGCTACCAACAGGTCACCGATCAGTCCATTCAATACGCGCTGGGACTGTGGGGAGAAGAAGGCGCCGCCTTGATGGATCCGAACGTCAAGGACAGAATCCTCGGCCGGCCGCGGGCCAAGGAACTCGGGGCTTGGAAGCCGCCTCAACCGACGCTCAAAGAGCTGCGCGCAAAATTCGGCGGGCCGGGCGTCTCCGATGAGGAGCTGTTGCTCCGTTACATCGCGGGCAAGGACGAAGTAGCGGCGATGCGCGCGGCCGGTCCGCCAAAGGAATACCTGAACGCCAGACACCCCCTGCTGACTTTGATCGGAGAGTTGAGCCAATTGAGGGACTGCCGCCACATCTACGTTCGCAAAGGCGATCTGTCGCTGCAACTGGCGAAAAGAGGCTCGTAAGTCTTTTGCCCTGCCAAAGATTGTAGCCGTCAACCATGGCGATCCTCAAAGTCCAGGGTTTGTCTAAGGCGTATCGGGACGTCAAGGCCTTGGATGACGTCGGCTTCGAGTTCGACAAAGGCATTCTCTCGTTTTTAGGTCCTTCGGGCTGCGGCAAGACAACGCTGCTTCGCTGCATCGCCGGTCTGGAAGTTCCGGATACAGGCAAGATCTACATCGATGACAGGATTCAGACTTCGATCCTTGAGGGAATCCTGGTTCCACCCTACACCAGGGAAATCGGCTTCGTGTTTCAAAACTACGCCCTGTGGCCGCACATGACCGTCTATAATAACGTCGCGTTTGGACTCAAGCTCAGAAAGACCTCCCACGGGGAGGTCGCGAGCAAGGTAGAGGCCGCGCTGGAGCTGGTGGGCCTGCAAAAACTTCAGGCCCGATATCCTGCCGAGCTGAGCGGAGGGCAGCAGCAAAGAGTGGCTCTGGCCCGCAGCCTCGCGCTCGAGCCTCGACTCATCCTCCTGGACGAGCCGCTCAGCAACCTGGACGCGAAACTGCGAGAAGAGATGCGAGTCGAACTCAAGAAACTGATCAAGAAGGTCGGCATCAGCGCCCTTTACGTCACCCACGATCAGGAAGAAGCTTTCGTCATCTCCGACACGGTGGCCGTGATGGAAAGAGGCAGGATTCTCCAATACGCAACCCCGGACGAAATTTACAACCGGCCCGCGAATCAGTTTGTCGCGTCGTTCATCGGCAGGTCTGCGCTGGTGGATGGAAAGGTTGTCAAAGTCGACGGCGAACATTGTCTGGTGCTCGTGCCGGAATTCAACCATGCCACGCTGGCTTGCCACACGCCCAGCGGCGCAGCTCCCGCAGCTACGTGCAACCTCGTCATCCGCACGGGCGAGATCCAACTGAGCAGCCGAAGATTCGACGACCCGGAGAACGTGCTCGAAGGGGTCATGATCAGCCGCGAATACCGGGGCGGGCTGACCGACCACTGCATCCAGGTTGGGACCAGGCAAATCGTGGTGACTTCGCACAAGCGCTGCCCGATGATCGACATCGACAATGAACAAGGCAAGGTATTTCTCCACGTGGACAAATCCGCGATAAGTGTCATTATTGCGGAGCGGGCGGCGAGCCGGGCTGAAGTCCCGGCTTGAGGCTCGGGCTCCGGCACGTAAGGGAGTGAATTACGGGTACCTGGACAAGACTTAAGCTCGGGTATCGGCAGGGCGTCGTCATCCCGCTCTCCTCCAGCGCCATCGCGGGATCCTTGATCCTCACGCCGGTCGTGATCGTGCTGTTGCAGAGCTTGACCACGACGAGACTGGCAACGTACGTCGGCTTTACGGGGGAGAATTATCTTAGGGTCTTGACCGATCCCGAGATCTTCTCGATGATGAAAAACTCTCTTCTCTACGCGTTCGGCTCGGCCGTCTTGGGCACCGGCGTGGGGGCGATGCTCGCATGGATCGTCGCCCGTACAAACACGCCCGGAAAAGCGCTGGTCGAGCTCATGCCTCTGTATCCCCTCCTGATGCCGCCGATCATGAAGAACATCGCCTGGATCCTATTGCTCGCCCCCAGGTCCGGCATCCTCAATAACTTTCTGCAACAAAACTTGGGCATGGAAGAGCAGGTGTTCAATGCTTTTTCCTTATCGGCGATGATCTGGGTCTTCGGTCTCGCCTGTGTTCCGCTGGGCTACTTGTTCTTGCTCCCCGTCTTTCTCTCCTTCGATCCGTCCCTGGAAGAAAGCGCTTACATCGCCGGAAGCAGGCCGATGCACACGATGATGCGAATCACATTTCCGCTCGCGACTCCGGCCTTCCTATCCGCCTTCATCCTGAATTTTTTACGGGGCCTGCGCTCCTTCGAGACCCCGGTGCTCCAGGGGAGCCCGGCGGGCATCAACGTCTTTGTCGCCAAGGTTTATGACTCCATGTCCATGGAATTCAATTCCGGTCTGGCCACGGCTTACAGCGCCATTCTCATCGTCCTTTCGATCGCGGTGCTCATGTTCTACGTGAGAGCGACTCGCTTCTCGGAGCGATACGCCACCATTACCGGGAAAGGCTACCGCGTGAAGGTCATCGATATCGGGGGCTGGAAGTACTTCACCTTTTTCGCCGTGTTTAGCTACTTCCTGCTCGGCATCGCCGTCCCTTTCGCGGTCTTGATCATCGTCTCCTTGATCCCGTATTACGACTACGAGACCTTCATGAACTTCTTTGCCCACATGGACCTGTCGAACTACCGTAAGGTGCTGCATCACCCGAGCTTTGTGAGCGGCCTCTACAATTCCCTGACGCTGTCCCTGGCGACGGCCGCCATAACCGTGATGGCGGGGATTGTCATGGCCTTCACCATCTACCGAACCAAAGTCTACGGCAGCAAGGTCTTCGAGTTCATCGGCACCATGCCGCTGGCCTTTCCCCCGCTGGTGCTCTCGGTGGGCCTCGTTCTCGTGTTTATCGGGACGCCCCTTTACAACACGCTGTGGGCGCTCGGGGCGGGACTGTTCGTCGCATACTTTCCCTACGCGTTGCGCAACGCATCCGGAGCCATCGTAAGCATCCACAAGGAACTCGACGAGGCGGCCTGGGTCCACGGAGCCAGGTGGCGACATGTCTTCTTTAAGGTGACGCTGCCGCTCCTGAAACCATCGGTTGCGGGGGCGCTCTTTTACATATTCATCGAGGCGATCCGCAATATCGACGTCGCGGTTCTGCTGGCCGCGCCGGGAAGCGAGTACGGGCCGGTAACGCTCTTCGATTACTTCAGAGTCGGCCAGTGGGGCGAAGCCGCGGCGGGAGGGGTGATCTATCTGATCATTCTTATCGTGGCCGTTTCTATGGCGAAATTCGTCTTCAACGTTAAATTCAGTCTCTGAGGGAGAAAGCAGTCACCGAGGATAAAAACGAAGGAGGAGAAAACCATGAGCGGAAAAACCCTGGCGGCTGTAGCCGCTTTTTGTCTGTTCACCCTGTTTATCATCGCCGGCACCTCGCACGCGGCTTCCCCCGACGAAGCCTACAACAAAACAAGCAGCGCCTTGTACGCGAAGGCGAAGCAGGAGGGCGAGCTGATCGTCTATACGGTCTGGGATGTCGAGCATATCGTCGCCATACTCCAGGGGTTCTCCAAGAAATATCCCGGCATCAAAACCACCTACTGGCAGGGTAGAAACCCGGAGATCGTCACGCGAACGATTACCGAGTTCAGGGCGAACCGGGCGAGCGTCGATGCCATCCTCTCCGACAACGCGCCGCCGGTTCTGAGAGCGGCCGGGGCGATCATGCCCTACGAAACGGCGCAAAAAGAGGCTCTGCTCATCCATGACCCGACCATGCCGGTCGTCAGCCTCCAGGTTCAGGCGCTGACCTACAACACGAAGCGGATCAAAGCTCCGGAGTTGCCGAAGTCTTGGGAGAATGTCGCGACCCCGAAGTATAAGGGCATGGTAGCCCTGGATGATCCCATGCGCGCGGGTCCGCTAAGCACGCAGTTAGCGGCGCTCAAGGACTTCTGGAAGGACGAAGCCAAATGGTCAGCCTTCGTCAAGGGCCTCAAGGCGCTGAACGTTCCCGTTCACAAAAGCACGAGCGCCATGTTCCGCCTGGTCATCGCCGGCGAATATGCCATCGCCATGCCGGCTCTGCTTCATGACGTCATGAACGAAAAGGAAAAAGGCACGCCCGTGGAGTACATCAAGACAGCCACCCCCATCGTCTTCCCGCGATACGCGGCGGTCTACGCCAAGGCTCCGCATCCGAATGCGGCCAAGCTTTTGACCGAGTGGCTGATCTCTCCCGATGGGCAGGCGACGCTGGATTCGGTGGGAAGAGAAGCGTCGCGAAAAGGCTTCCCGTCGAAAACGTCGATCGAGAACGCTTACGGCACAGGAACCCAGCCGGTCGCCGTCCACGACAAGCTTTTCATGGAAGATCCACAGAAGTGGCTGGACATGCACGTGAAGCCGATTTGGGCAAAATAAAAAGCTAGCCCGCGAGGAGGAAGGCCGCCGACGTCCCTTTCCGCGACCGAGGGAAGCGCGAGCGAGGCTGCGGACGTCCGATCACGGACGGTACGGCCCATGGCACAAACCTATCGGCCGCAGCGGAGAGCACGCTTCCCGAGGGAGCTTAGACCGTCAGGCCTAGATCATGAGCGAGATCCATTTCATCGATACGACGCTGCGCGACGGACAGCTTAGCCTCTGGGCATTGAATATGAGAACCGGGGCCATGCTCGCCGCGGCGGAGCAGATGGATCGGTGCGGCTTCCAGTCGATGGAGTTCTTCGGCTTCTCCGGCTTTATGAAGCTTGTCCGGGAGCAGAAGGAAAACCCCTGGGACTGGATCCGGCTCGGCGCACAGCGATTTCGCAGAACCCGGCTTCGCTACCACGGCGGGCTTGGCTCGGGATTTGAAAAAATACCGCGCTGCGTCTTAAAACTCATGGCGGAGCGCGTCGTATCCCACGGAATCACGCTTACGCGCACTTCGAATCCCTGGAACGATTACGGCGCTCTCAAGACGGAGATGGAAGATCTGCGGAAATTAGGGATGGAGATGGTCGCCAACATCATCTATTCGGTCTCTCCCCGCCACACCGACGAGTACTACGCCGAGAAGGCTCGCCAGGCTGCGGCGCTGAGACCCTACCGGGTTTGCTTTAAAGACGTTGGGGGGCTTCTTACGCCCGAGCGCACGCGTGCGCTCGTTCCCGTGGTCTTAAAGAACGCCGGCGATATCCCGGTTGAGTTCCATGCCCATTGCAACAGCGGCCTTGCCCCGGTTTGCTACTCGGAAGCCCTGAAGCTGGGCATGAGAATCTTGCACACAGCGGTCCCTCCCTTAGCGAACGGCTCCTCCCAACCCTCGATCTTCAACGTGGCACGAAACGCCCGCGCCCTCGGTTGTACGCCTATCGTCGACGAAGAGGCCATCAAGCCCGTCGAGGAACATTTCTCCTTCATCGCCAAACGGGAAGGCCATCCCATCGGAGCGCCCCGGGAATACGATTATTCGGTCTACCTCCACCAGGTGCCCGGGGGAATGATCTCCAACCTTCGCCATCAGCTACGTCTTGTGGGGATGGCGGACAAGCTACAGGCAACTCTCGAAGAGGCGGGGCGGGTGCGCGCCGAGTTTGGTTATCCGATCATGGTGACGCCGCTCGCGCAATTTGTCGGCAGTCAGGCTGCGATCAATGTCATAGTCGGCGAGCGCTACAAAGAGGTCACGGACCAAAGCATCCAGTACGCACTGGGGCATTGGGGCAAAGAGGGATCTCAACTGATGGATTCCAATGTAAAGGACAAGATCCTCAGCCGGCCCCGCGCCAAGGACTGGGAACAATGGACGCCACCGGATCCATCCCTACAAGAGGTCCGGCGCAAATTCGGCGGCCCCGGCGTGTCGGATGAGGAACTGGTTCTTCGAGTCATCGCCGGGGTGGACTCGGTCAAAGCCATGCTCGCCGCTGGCTCCCCGAAGGAATACCTGAATGCCAAGCAACCGCTTGTGACGCTGATTGGCGAGCTCAGCAAGCGAAACAATTACCACAAGATCTACATCCAAAAGGGCGATCTTTCGCTGCGCCTGGAAAGAAGGGAGAATTAGGCTGGATTCCCTCGAAAGCTCCTCGGGGGCCGAGCCATCAGGCCGCGGGCGATGGGTTCGTGCCATGAGTCGTACTGTCTGTAATCGGACGTCCGCGGCCTTCCTTCTCGTCCCCCTCGGGCTTCGGTACGTGATTCTTCCTGGATCCATCAATAATGCAGGTTGGGGAGAGAACCTTGACTGATGTTCCCGAAATATTTGCCACTGCCAGGCTCGTGCTCCGCCGCCCGCAACTGAAAGACGCAACCTCGATTCTCGAAGAGTACGCCGCGGACGCGGAAGTCACCCGCTACCTGCTCTGGCAGCCCCACGCCGACCCGAGAGCCGCCGTGTCTTTTCTCAAGCTTGCCCTCTCGGGATGGGATAGCGGCAATGAGTTTTGCTGGGGCATAACCCGGAGAGGCGCGGACCGAGTCGTCGGAATGGTTAGCTGCCGCGTGCAAGGCCACGCCGCTGAGCTGGGCTATGCGCTCGGGCGCAAATACTGGAATCAGGGCTACATGACCGAAGCTCTCACGGCTATCGTCAAGTGGGCTCTTCTCTTCGACGGAATCTTTCGCGTCTGGGCCGTCTGCGATACGGAAAACGTCGCTTCGGCTCGCGTGCTCGAAAAGATCGGCATGTCAAAGGAAGGGCTGCTTCGCCGCTGGCAGGTTTTCCCCAACCTCTCCCCCGAACCCCGGGACTGCTTCATGTACTCCAAGGTGCGCTAACAGGCCGCGGCCGATGCATTCATGCCGAGCGGTTGAACGATTTGAACGACTTGAACGGCTTGAACCGGTTCGGCGTTCAAAACGTTCCAAACGTTCAAACAGTTCAAAATGGTCCGGGCCTGCACCAGCCTACATGTTACTGCCTCTACAGCCTCGCTCGCGCTCCCTTCGGTCGCCCCTTCGGTCGCCCCTTCGGTCGCCCCTTCGGTCGCAGACGAGGCCGTTCGCGGCCCTCTTCCTCGTCCCCCTATTCTTGATAACGGGTTCCTACCAGCCGAGCCGGCCGACGAAGGGGAGCTTCAACGCGGGGCGTACGACATCGATGCCGAAGCTTAGCCCCAGAACGTTGACTTCCACGCCTTCCTGCCGCGCGACCAGCACGCCAAGCAGACCGAAGAGGCTGACCTGAAAACCGGTGCCGCTGGGCGCCCGGTCGATCAAGATCCCGTCGGTAGGGAAGTCTTTGCCGATCGCGGTTACAGGCATGTGGACTTTGAGTTCCGGGACGTGCCGGGCAACGAACGCGGTAAACGTGTTACTGTTAGGGCCGGGCCAGAGCCGGTAATGGTAGGGGTACGGATACTGGCTGACCGAGTCCGTGATCTGTTCGATGGCTCGCGAAGCTTCGGCCCCCCTCAGCTCGGCAATGATCGCCGGCGGGTTCCCAAACCAGTAACCATCGGGGATCCCGGGCGCCGAGACGACTGCGGAGAGATTGCGATAGATGCGCCAGCCAATGACTTGGTGCACGGTATAATGGGAGGCGCCTTCGGGTTTCGTCGCGATCCAGGTGTGAACCCCGAAGAGGCCCCGCCAGTTGATCGCACGGGCAGAGTAAACCTGCACAACGGCCTCGGGCGTTTCCGCGGGGTCCGGCGCGATTCCCGCGCTGGCCCTATCGGCCGTGCGCCAATCTCGTCCGAACTGGATCGTGCCCGAAACAATCATGGACAGCGGAAGGGCGAACAGAACCAGAGCTGTAAAGAAAGCGATCCGCAACCACATGGGTCAAGCCGTGGCATCATTATAATGAGCATCAACGTTAGTTTCTACCCACCCACGAAAAAATTTCACCGGGCCGGAGGTAATGGAGTAAGCTCCCTCGACGGACCGACGACCGATGACCGACGACCGCCGTCATCCGTCTGCGGTCCGCGGTCGACCGATAGTTTCGTGCCTTGAGCCGTGCCGTCTCTAATCGGACGTCCGCGGCCTCACTCGCGCTTCCCTCAGTCGCGGCCAAAGACGCCCCTGGCCTTCTTGTTCCTCCCCCCTCGGGCTTCGAAGTAAAAGTGTGCCAGTGGAAGGGGCGATCCGCCAAAGACTTGATTGTCGCTTTCGATGGAGCGATGATTGGAGCGTGTTGTCGGTCGGCGAAGCCGTCGAGATGGTTCTCAAGCAAATCTCGCCTCTTCCTGCGGAGGAGGCGCCATTGCTCGGCGCCTGCGGTCGGGTCCTTGCCGAGGACGTCCGTGCCGGGCGAAGCGTGCCGCCGTTTCCTAACTCCGCCATGGACGGCTATGCGGTTCGCTGGCAGGATGTGGCTGAGGTTTCCATTGACCATCCGGTGACGCTGCGGGTTGTGGAAGAAGCGCCCGCCGGTTACGTGCCCAGGGCTCGCGTCAGGGAAAATACCGCGATCAAGATCATGACGGGCGCGCCCGTCCCGCGCGGCGCCGATACGATCGTGCGCGTCGAACACACCGAGTCCGACGGCGATCACGTGCGCATCAACAGAGCGGACGGACCGGGTAGTCACATACGGCAGGCCGGCGAGGATATCGAAAGAGGGCAGACCATACTCGAGAAAGGGAAATTTCTCACCCCGGCCGATATCGGACTCATGGCCTCTGTCGGCAAGAGCCGCGTGCGCGTCTATCGCCGGCCTACCGTCGCCCTGTTCTCCACCGGCGATGAGTTGGTGGAGGTGGAGGACCGACCGCGGCCGGGAAAGATCGTGAACAGCAACAGCTACACGCTCTCGGCTTGGATCCGGGAGGCCGGCGCCGTTCCGCTGCGCTTCGGCATCGTGCGGGACAGACGGAGGACTCTGGCGGCGGCTTTTAAAAAAGCGCTCCGCTACGACGTGGTGATGACGACCGGCGGTGTATCGGTAGGCGATTACGATTTCGTCAAGGAGGCGCTCGGCGATGCGGGGGTGCAGATGCAGTTTTGGAAAGTAGCCCAAAAGCCCGGTCACCCCCTCGCCTTCGGCTGCATCGGGAAGAAGCCCGTCTTCGGCCTGCCAGGGAATCCCGTCTCGTCAGCGGTTTCGTTCCTTCTCTACGCGCGCCCGGCGCTCCTGAAGATGATGGGCTACCGCAACCTGTTTTTGCCGGTCGTCCACGCGCGCCTCGAGCATCCCATAAAAACGAGTCCCGGGGTTACCGACTTCATCAGATGCCGGATCCGCC
>JACPFH010000511.1 GCA_016183075.1 Deltaproteobacteria bacterium
CTCGGCCCTCTTCCTCCCCTCCACAAGGGACTCCCGGTCCCGTTTGAACGGATTGAACGTTTCGAACGATTGGAACGGGTCGAGCCGTTCAAGTCGTTCAACCCAGGGAGACCCGCCGGGTCTTACCTCCGTAGCTGCGGCAGGATCTTTTCGAAGTAATCCAGCGATTCGGGATTGATCAAGGCGTCGCGGTTTGTTACGGGTCGGCCGTTCACGATGTTGGTCACCGCGCTTTCGACTTTTTTCATGTTGAATGTGTACGGAATATCCGGCACGTCGACGATCAGCGCGGGGACATGCCGCGGCGATGCTTTGGCTTTGATCTCGCTCTTAATCGCGTTTTTCAGTCCCTCCGTGAGCGCGGCGTCTTTGTTCATCTTGACAAATAGTATTACGCGCTGGTCGCCCTGCCATTGTTGTCCGATCGCGAGCGAGTCGGCAATCCCTTCCATTGGGTCGATGACGGCGTAAATCTCCGCCGTGCCGATGCGCACGCCGGAAGGTTTCAACGTGGAATCGGATCGCCCGTAAAAGGTGATACCGCCGGTATCCCCGTGAATTTGAATGTAATCGCCGTGCCGCCAGACGTTTTTGCCGGGAAAGAAATCGAAATACGCGCTGCGATATTTTTCCCCGCCGGGATCGTTCCAGAAGTACAGGGGCATGGAGGGCGCGGGCGCTTCGCAGACAAGCTCGCCCTGCCGGTCGCGGACCGGGTTGCCAGCTTCGTCATATGCGTTCACTTTCATCGCGAGCGCCGGACCCTGCAGTTCGCCCGCGTAAACCGGACTGACGGGATTGCCGCCCGCGAAGCAACCGTTGATGTCCGTGCCCCCCGAGATCGAGTTGAGGTGCAGGTCCTCTTTGATGGCGCGGTAGACGTACTCAAACCCTTCGGCGGAAAGCGCGGAGCCGGTCTGCGAGATTTCCTTGAGCGATGAGAGATCGTACTCTTTGCCGGGTTGCAGTCCCTGGCTCTTCAAATAGTTGATGTACGTTGCGCTGCAGCCCAGGATGGAAAGCCTTTCGTCTTGAATCATTTTCCACACGGCGCCCGCGTCGGGATAATTCGGATTGCCGTCGTAGAGAACGAGGGTCGCTCCCGTTGCCAGGCCGCTCACCAGCCAGTTCCACATCATCCAACTGCACGTCGTGATGTACATCATTCGGTCGTCTCGTTTCAGGTCGGTGTGGAGCCGGTGCTCCTTGACGTGCTTGAGGAGCACGCCGGGTCCCTGGACGATGCATTTGGGTTTGCCGGTGGTTCCCGACGAGAACATGATATACACGGGGTGATGGAACGGCAGTTGCGCAAAGGGGATCGGTGCGGCGTCGCGGGCGATGAGAGCATCGTAGGGCACGGCTTGGGGGATGCCGCCCATGGCCGGCTTGTCCAGCGCGTAGCGCACGACCACGACTTTTGTAAGCGATGAAATCTCTTTGGCGACCTGCGCCGCGTTGCGGCGTGTGTCGAATCTCCGTCCCTTGTGAAAATATCCGTCCACCGTGAACAGGATCTTCGGCTCGACCTGCCCGAGCCGGTCGAGCGCGGCTTGCGGTCCGATGTCGGTCGCGCAGGATGCCCACACCGCGCCGATAGAAGTTGCCGCGAGCATCGCGACCGCGGTTTCGATGAGGTTCGGCATGTACGCGACGACGCGGTCACCGGGCGCGACTCCGAGATCGCGCAGGGATATGGCCAGGCGCGCCACCTCATTGTAAAGCTCCGCATAAGTCATCGCGCGCGATCGGATGTTCTCGCCCCTGAAAACGAAGGCGACCCGGTCGTCGCGATAGCGCAAAAGATTCTCGGCGAAATTGAGCCGCGCGCCGATGAACCATTGTGCGCCGGGGAATTTGTTGAGATCGTCCACGACGAGGTCATACCCGCGCGATGCTTTGATCTCCGCATAATCCCAGAGTGTCGCCCAGAACGCGGGAATATTTTCCACCGACCAGCGGTAAAGTCGGGGATAGGTTTCGATGTCGAGGGAAAATTTTGCGTTGACGTAATGAATGAAGCGCGTGAGGTTCGCGTCACGCTTGCGTTCTTCGGAGGGAATCCACAGGGGCGTCTTCATGGCGGTCTTGCTCTTCACACGCGACATGGGTCGCGTATTATTATTTTCCTAAAGATTCGGTTATGTCAACGCGGGGCTCGCGTTTAAGCAGAACTAGCCGGGATTCCTCCGAAAGCTCCTCGGGGGCCAGGCCGCGGCTGGAGGGGACTGGTTCCGCGAAGCTGCGGTTCAGCCAGAGGCTGATCGGCCTCAGGCCGAGCCTGTCCCCGGCTCCCTCGGGAAGCGCGCTCTCGGCTGCGGCCGATGGGTTCGTGCCATGGGTCGTGCTGTTTGTAA
>JACPFH010000512.1 GCA_016183075.1 Deltaproteobacteria bacterium
ATCCCAACCCTCTCCGTAGATCCACAGCGGCCCGTCCCGCGTCACAAGCTCGTTGACCGCCACCATGAATGGTTTATAACTCCTGGCCGCGGCAATGGAAGAAACCACGGAGCCCTGAACGAAAAGAGCCGTGAGGACGGTGAGGCATACAAGGGGAACCGCCGCCGCCCAGGCTTCCCTGACAAACAGACGGTGCGCCGCGGCAAGCCAGAGGAAAGCGGAAAAAAGCAAAAAGAAATGAAAGAGCCATCCCGACCGCGCCAGCGCCTCCCGAACTACCGAGAGCCGGGCTTGCTCGCTCGGTTTCAGCATCACGCCGAAATGGGGGAGGAGAGAGAAAAGATCTTTACCCATTGCAACCCAAACGAACAAGCCAACGAGAGCGAACCCTATAAGGAGAAAAAGCCAACCGACGGATTGCAATCCCAGGTTCGCCATCCTTTCCCAATGAGCGGGTTGTGTGAGCCACTGCGCGATGAGGAGAGAAAGAGCAGGATAAAGGGGGAGGAGGTAGACCCATCGCTTGCCGCTCGAAAGAGAAAAGAAGAGTAAAATCAGACCTGCCCAGAGGATGAGATAAAGGGAATGATCCGCGGCAAAAGCTCTGCCCTTGAAGTAGTCGAGAAAGAGGAAAGGCAAAAAAACACTCCAAGGCAGGCCGGCGAGAAAGAGATAGGGGACGTAATAGTAAAACGGCTTCTGATGCCCTGTGCCTCCTTCCCCGTAAACAAAAAAACGCTGAAGATTCTCCTGTAAGATCTGGCGCCTGAAAAAGTCCTCGCCACCGATCCCCAGGGCTATTCCATACCACGAGACCGCGACCAATAAAGTCAGGATCACGCCTTTATGAAAACATAGGCGAGATAAAAATTTCCATCTCTTTCTCGCCCCAAGAAAAGCTCCTACGATGATTGCGGGGAGAACGGCGCCAACCGGTCCTTTAGCCAGGACGCTAACCCCGAGGAGGAGAAAAAAAACGTAGGTCCAAACGGGCCTTGTGACAAGGCCCTGATAGACGAGGTAGAAGAGCGCTAAAGTCAGGCTCATAAAAAAGGTAAGCGTCATGTCCACCCTGGCCTCCACCGCCTGCTTCTGATAGAGGAACGAGGTGGCGAGGATGACGGCTCCCAAAAAGGCCACGCTCGGATCGAAAATCCTTCGTCCCAATAGATAGAGGAGCAGAACTCCCAGGGTGGCAAAAAGAGCCGAAGGGAGACGTACCGTGGCTTCGGTTACCTGACCCCGCGCGAGAGAGACGAAAGCGCCGAACCAGTGGAAGAGCGGCGGCTTGGAAGGGATCGCGTCTCCTCTTTTGAGAGGCAATAACCACTCCCCCTGGTAAACTATCTCCTGGACCACCAGCGCCTCCCTGGGCTCTCCCTTGTCATAGAAGGGGATCGTACCCAGATTGGGAAAGTAGAGAATGCCGCACGTGACGAGCAAAATGACGACATGCCAGACCGAGGTTGGAATAGATCTAATGTAAAACATGAGAATTCATTACAAACTTAATGTAATCTAACTAGAAGGCTTGCTCCATCTCATCAGCTTCCGAAAGCTTACGCGGGCGGCCCTGGGATCACGTTCCTCGAGCCTCTCGCGCGTTTTTCTCTCAAGGCGTTGGATCAGCCGGCGCCTCTTTTCCCGCCCATGGTCTGGAGAAAGATATGAGTTTAAGAAACGCAGCCGATCCTGCAGGGATATGCCGGCAAGACGAAAACGGTTGAGCTGGACGAGATTCCTCCGCCACAAGAGCAGCGGCAACCAACAAGGGTAGCGCCGGGTGCGGTCATTATCCACGAAGAAAAACGTGGCGCCGCCCGCCTCGGGCCGGATCAGAATATTGGAGGGAACCAGATCGCCATGAACAAAGCCTAGCTCATGGAGATGGCGAACCTCCTGAGCAAGCTTCGCGATATATTCTCTCTTCTGCTTCAACGCGCTTTTCTCCAGGGGCGGCGAAAAGCTCTCACGAAGAAACAGAGGGAGCGGCCGAGCCTTCACCGATAGGGTCAGAAGGAAAGCCCTCTTAAGCGATCGATACCGGCGCTGCTCGCCAGCCGCCACAGCCAAAGGAACATGAAAGCCGAGGCCGGACAGAACCGTGCCCTGCTTCAAGGCCCTGAACGCCTTGGAGTCGCGAAAGAGATCCTTGACAGATCCGAAAAAACGGACGGAGTGGTAGATCTTCAAGTAGAACGTCGCTCCATTTTCTCCCGCGGGATAGTCAAATCGCGCCGTTTGAGGATGATGGTCCGGCGCATGGCTTTCGAGCTGGCCAAGAAGCTCCTTCCGGAGCCCTTCACCCCACTGCCCGGGAAGAACCAGAAGGTTCCAATCCTCTTCGCGGCGAAATTCGTATTTAGTTCCGCTCTCCATGTTTTTTCCGGCCAAGCTCCTCGCCCACTTTGCCGACCACTTCCTCGATGTCGATCGCCTGCATGCAGACGCGCCCGATAGGGCATCGCCTGAGATAGCAGGGAGAACAGGATGCCTTTCCTTGGACGGCTAGACTTTCATACCCATAGGGACCGGTTCGGACCGGATTCGTCGCTCCCCAAAGCGAGACCACAGGGGTGCCTACCGCGGCCGAAAGATGCATGAGTCCCGTATCAGGTCCGATGGAGACCGCGGCTCGCGCAAGAACGCCAACGGCTTTCCGGAGCGATGTCCGGCCCGCCAGGTTGGCGCAGTGGTGGCCGCAAAGAGCGCTCACTTCCGCGGCGAAATCGCGATCCTCCGGACCGCCCAAAAGCACGGTCCCCAAGCCATGGCGCCGCCGCAGCTCCACGGCGCAGCGCGCGGTCTTTTCGGGAAACCAGCGCTTGCTTTCCCACTTGCTCCCGACAAAAAAAGCCGCGAAAGAAACAGGCACCTCTTTGAGCAAATCCTCGACCCCGCGCTCCTCCTCCCGGTCCAAGCTTAGCCGCCATTCCATAGGACGAGTTTCGAGGCCAAGGGCTTTCGCGAACTCGAGGTAATGGTCGAGCTTGGATATGCCGTCGCCGGTTGCGGGAATATGGAGATTGTTGAAAAGCCAGTTGAACTCTTTGGCATCCCGCGGGTGAAATCCCACACGAGACCGAGCCCCGGACCACCAACTGATCAAGCCGCTCTTGAAATGCCGTTGCAGGTCCAAGACCAGGTCGAAGCGCTGCGAGCGGATCCGGCGCAAAAATGGGAAAAAACTCTTCCACCAGTGTCGGCGATCAAAAACGATTGCCTCGTCCACCGCCGGGTGCCGCTCCACCAAAGGCAAGGCGGGAGGCTCGATGGCCCAGGCGATCTTCGCCTTGGGATACCCGCGGCGCACCCGGTTGACAAGCGGCAGGGCGCGGGTCACGTCCCCGATCGAGCCGTGAAGCACGATAAGAACTCGTTGCGGCGCTGTCACGGTCGCTCATCCTTCCGGTAACATTGAACCAGCAGCTCCCAGTCCTTCTGCGGCAGCCAGCTTCTTTCCGGGTCGAGCTTGCACGCCGAGCGCAGCAGGCGCCGCAAATTTTTTTCCGCCAGCGCGGCAGGGATGGCGCCGGCAAATAGGCGCGCCTTGTCGAAATCGATAATGTAGCTTCGAATCTCACCCTGCTCGCGGCGGACCAGGATATTCTTGAGTAGACGCCGCGGCGGTGCATCGTCCGCAGGCTACTAGCAACCGCTTCGAGCAAGGATCTCCTCTCTGCGCCCTGATACCATTCGCTGTGCAGTGCGGCCCAAAGATCCTGCCCTCCTTCGAGCTCGCGGCTCATCAACCATCCCCGGTAGAAGGGGCCCCAGACCCGGTCCACGCAGGCTCCCAAGATCTCCGGCGTCGGCACCCCTCGACGGCGCGCCTGCTCGGTCAGCGCCAGCTCCTTAAACGGTCGAGGCGGCCAGGTGAAAAAAAAACTCCGCGTTAGATAACGCACCAAGCCGCCACGATGATAGGCGCGGATCAAGGCCGTCTCTCCGTTTTCCAAACGGTAAGCGCGGATGGGACCTCTTCCCGAAAACGGACTCATCGCCTCCGCCGAGCTGACCTCGTCGAAAAATCGCGACCCGTCTATATAGGAAGCCAGCCGCGCGGAAACAACGATCCTTTGACCCGGATTGGGGCAGATTCCTGTAAACCCTGGTGGCACGGGGCCCCAGGCCCGTTCGCCGATCATATCTCCTGACCCACGAGCCCTTCTAGTCGAAAACTTCCCTCTGGAATTCCTTTGAAAGCCTATCGGGCGCCGAGTCTTCGGGGCACGTCCGGTTCGTTCATGCCGACCGGTTGAACGACTTGAACGGCTTGAACCGGTTCGGCGTTCAAAACGTTCCAAACGTTCAAATAGTTCAACGTGGTCAGGACCTCCACCAACCTACGTGTTACTTCGGCCGCAGCCGAGAGCGCGCTTCCCGAGGGAGCTTAGCTACCCGGATGCCTTCCGTGGCGCCGCGTTTCGCGCCTCCCACAGCTTGGCGCCAACCAACAGAGTAGCGTAGGCAGCCAACGTCGACAAGGTCAGACCCGGCAAGCCTCTGGCAAACAGCCGCGTCAAGAAAAGAAGCCTGAAAAAAACCCGCAGTGAAAAGAGCGCCGCCGAAGCCGCGCCGGGGCACGGCGGCCGCCGCCGCATATCCTCGGCCCAAAG
>JACPFH010000529.1 GCA_016183075.1 Deltaproteobacteria bacterium
ACCGGAGCAAAGCCAAAGCCAGGGCGATTGAATGGCCGGTGCCAGCCAGAAGGTAAGCGGTGCCAAAGAAAAGAAGAATGTATTTGCTATGGCTGAGCGAGGAGGACGTATGGATGAGCGCATTGTGAATGAGGACATGAAACTCATCGTCGCGGAGTATCCTGTCACGGACGTCGTTTTTGGCAAGCGCACAGCACTCGAAGGCACCCGGCTGATGGTGAATCTGTCAGATCTGGCCGCGGTTGTCGCCGAAGAGGAGGCGCTGGCGGGGATCGAGGCCGCGGTCTGTCGCCCGGGAGAGTCGGCCCGGATCATCCATGTGCTGGATGCGGTTGAGGCCATGGTAAAAGTCGAGGGTCCCGGTACGGTCTACCCGGGCTTCGTGGGTCCCGCGGTCACGGTAGGGCATGGCGTCACTAATAAGCTCACGGGACTGCTCCTCGTGAGCACAACCGAGTTCCCTGAGCCGATGGTCGGCGGCTTGTTTTTCCGCGATAACATGATCGATATGTCCGGACCGGGGCAGCCGTATTGCCAGGCCTCGCACACAATCAATCTAGTTTTAACGTATCGACCAAACGCCGGTGTAAGCAACCGCGAACTTGACGATGCGGTGCGCCGCGCGACGCTACATATAGCTCAACTCATAGGGAGAGCCAGCGCAGGGTTACCACCGGCGAGACAGAGAACTTGCGAGCTCTCGCCGGTGTCGCGCGATCTCCCACGAGTCGCCTACATTGACCAGATCATGAGCCAGACATTGATGGCCCGGACTTTCATTTACGGCCAAGAACTGGGTGACTCGTTGCCAACCTTAATACACCCGAATGAGCTTATTGATGGAGCTATCGTAACGGGAAATTACAAGACTCACCAGAAAGTTGCGACATACCTCCATTGCAATAAGCCCTTGATGATGGAGCTCTACCGCCGCCATGGCGTTGATCTCAACTTTGTCGGGATGGTTATTAATCGCGGCCACCGGGAAAATCACATGTTGAAGGAGCGTGGCGCCCAGTATTCTGCCAAGCTGGCGAAGCTAATCGGCGCTGACGGCGCCGTAATTGCCTTCGAGGGGGGAGGCAACGCTACCGTTGATTTTATGCTGACCGTGCAGGCTTGCGAGCGGCTGGGGATTCGGGCCGTCGCAGAGATGTATGAGCACGCCGCGGTCGGAAGCGGAGAATTTCCGATCGTTTACCACGTGCCTGAGGCTGACGCGATCGTTACCAGGGGCGCAAGTAAAGAGGTCATTACCGCGCCGGCAGTGGACTGCCTTTTGGGAGGCTCCCGTCGGCTTAGGACCACACCTAGCAGAACGATTGAAGATGCATCGCAAAGTTTGACCCTCGATACGAATGATTTTTTCGGAGTCGAATGGCAGTTGGGAGTCAGCGGTTTCACCGCGAGGGAGTATTAAGCCCCCGCAAAGCTTGTTCAGATTTGTCAACGAGAGCGTACTGGAGGGACATGAACCATGGATAAGCCGGATGTTTTTATCAAGGCGCTCCACTTCTTAAACCCTTTCTTCGGTGGAATTGGCGGGGAGGAAGCAAATAACACAGGTCCGCGAGTGGAGCGGGGAAGCCGCGGTCCCGGCCGAAAGATCGACGAGCTGTTACATGGTTCTGGACAAGTCGTCATAACGGCGATTTGCGGTGATAACTATTTTATGGAGCATGAGGCGGAAGTCGTCGAGGTTATCTGTCAAGCTGCCAATAAAAATGGCGTGAATGTGGTGATTGCGGGGCCCGCTTTCAATGCCGGGCGCTATGGCCTCGCATGCGCTGCCGTCTGCCGGGCCGCAAGTAAACTTGGCTTGCCGGCAGTCACGGCAATGTTCCCTGAAAATCCAGGGGCAAGCGCCAGGTTGGACCGAGTTTATATTGTCCCTTCGGGGAACTCGGCGGTCTCGATGGGTGAAGTTCTGCCGCGCTTAGTGAGGCTTGCCTGCAGGCTTGCCAGAAAAGAGCGCCTTGGCCCCGCGGCTGTCGAGGGATATCTTCCTCGGGGTATTCGAATGAATGAGCGAGTGGAAAAGGTTTCAGCGCAGCGCGCGGTTGACATGTTGCTCGCGAAGCTTAAAGGCGCTCCGTATGAATCCGAAATTCGGCTGGAGGAGCAAGAAAAGGTTGCCCCGCCATCCCCGGTTCCTGCACTCGACAACGC
>JACPFH010000530.1 GCA_016183075.1 Deltaproteobacteria bacterium
TCCTTCTTTGTGGGCGCGGTCGAACATGCGCCAAAAATCTTTATTTTGCGCGAGCAGCAGGCTCTCCAAATCCGTTTCCTTGGTTACCGGGAAAAGCACGGCGCATGGCCGTCCATTCTTAGTGATCACCACAGATCTGTCCGATGGCAAATCTCTCACGATCTTACTGAGCTTGGCCTTCACCTCACGCAGACTCTCGATCCTCATAACTTAAACTCCTTTCCCTCAATCAGTAACACATTGCCTTGTGCTCATTTTGGATCGGGTATGCCGAGCTGACGACAGATTTTTCGGGCTAGAAGATCCGCAATCTCAGTGTGACGCGGCACGGTAACGACCCGGCGCGGATCGGCAAGATTCACATACTTGGTATGTTTTGCTCCTTCCTCCGCAAGAACACAACCAAATCGTTCCAAGTGCCGGATCAGCTCCCTGCGCTTCACTCACACCTCGAGCTGTTCGATGACAACCTTTCCCTTTGGAAGTTTGGAGAGATCAAGGGGCTCCCGGATCATGCGAACGGCATCAACAAGGTTTTCACGGGCCTCCTTCAGCGTCGCTCCCTGGGTAAGCGCGCCGGGAACATCATCGCTCCAAGCCACCCACCATTTACCATCCTTAACGAAACTTGCTTGGATCTTCATGGGCTTTTCCTCCTATATGCTCATCAACACTCCGGATTCTACGCGATCTGGCAGTGGCAGGGCAAGGGAGGGGCGGGCTGAGGTGATGTATCAGTCTGTGGGTAAATTCGGCGTCGGAGAGTCAAAACACCTCCCGCCAGGTTACCATGACGATCCCGCCATCCTGGTTGTCCTTGAGCCGCTTGTCATAATGGAATTTAGCTCCCGTAGTGGCGCTCACGGTCGCTCCGACCACCGAGCCGTACAGGTCGCCGCTGCCGGAAACGACAACTCTCGCATTAGGCGCGTAGACCGCCATGTAAGCGAGCGGGCCGCCGGCGATATCGAGTCCTTCCTTGACTGACGAAACGCTGGAGAAGATCTTAAGATTCTCCGCCACCAGCGTGGCATTCTCGACCGTGCCGCCGGTCAGCAAACTGTGGGCGGTTAAGAAAATTCTGACCGGGCCGGTCACCGTTAGCGCGCTCGCGCTCCCGCTGAGATCGATGCTGCTGAAGCAATAGGTTCCGCTGGCGAGAACGATGGGAACGGCGCCAGCCCCCCGGAGCCGGCCGGTGGCCGGGTCATAGATGCCCCCTGTGATTCCTATCCCGCTGCTGTAGGGCGGCCCGCACGGAGAGACCGGAAGATAGGGGCGCAGAGGAGCGCCGCTAACGCTGGCGCCGGTGACCGTCGCCCCGATCTTTAAAACGCTCCCCCCGGCTATGGCGTTTCCCTTGACCCGGGTAAGAGCCGAGAGCAGGATGTTGCCGTTACTCAGGACATCGCCCTCGCTTCCGGCCGTAAGAATCGTGTAGGGCAATTTTCTCGAGTCAAAGCTGTCCGTCTGGCTGCCACCCGAGAGCGTGACGCCCTCCTTGCCGCAGAGCGCGCCTTCCGGCCGTAAGAATCGTGTAGGGCAATTTTCTCGAGTCAAAGCTGTCCGTCTGGCTGCCACCCGAGAGCGTGACGCCCTCCTTGCCGCAGAGCGCGCAGAGAAAAAGCGATTGACGCCTGAACTCGGCTTCCATCACCGCTTTGGAGTGGCCGGAAGGGCAGGGATCTCCCGCCGGAAGACAGCCCGTGGAAATCACCTTCACTCGCTTAGGATCAGATCCGGCCACCGCCTCAGCGGTGACTGTGTAGCTTCCATCATCGAAGGCCGTCTTGCGGAAGAGCGTGCTCCTGCCTGCGGCGGTAGAGAGCGTCGGAAAGTCGTTAACGCCGTCGCTGTTCTGAAGCTCGTCCCAGCCATGATTCAGCCCCGCCTCGGCGATATAGAATGCCTGTGTAGCGGTCTTGAGCCTGGCGGCGGCGCGAAGATCGAGCTGCGCGGAAAGCAGCGCGCCGCCCGCCGCCAAAGAGACGAGGCCCATGACCACAAGCAGCGGCATCAGGATGAAGCTGGCGTCGTCTCTCAGGGTTTTTCTACAATCCATGAAAACCCTTTCACCCTATCATTCGCTGTTTCTGAAAAAGACGTCGGAGACCAGGGCTACTCTTACCTTCCTTCCGCTTGCCTTGCCGTACGGAGTCGGCTCGTCAACTTCGACTGCAAAGCTGATTCTGACCCTCTTGATAATGCGGGAGTCGGCAACCGGCAGGGTCAGAGGGGTCGCGCTCCCTTGGCCATAGTAGGTTAAAAAAGCGTTCCCCGCGGGAATCTCCACGTTCGTTACAACGGCGGCGCCGCCCGGACTTCTCTGAATGATCCTGGTATTCGCGTCGTAGGTATACGTCGTGTCCTCATTGGCGTCGGAGCAGGTCCCGTTCCCGTTGAGATCCGTCTGAACCCGGATCTGACTCGCGGCGGCGGTGCGGATCCGGGCGCAACCCGACGGGGGAGCGCCGCCGGTGCTCGGCCAGTAGCCCGCCTCTCTGACCTTCCGCGTCATGAGCACCATGGCCGCGCGGCCCCTGGCTAAAACCTCCATGCCTTTTTCCTGGGATCTCAAATTGTGAAGATGGAGGCGGGAGAAGCTGTAGAGAACGGCGAGGAGAGTCAGCGAAAGAGCAATCGCCACCAAAGCCACCGGGAGAATTTTGCTGGTCGAGGATGATCGAATTCGGCGCCGGGCTGTGCAGACAACGCTGCGCCGGCACGGCTTTAACGTGGTCGCGGCCGGCGACGGGGAAAAGGCCCTGCGGCTTGCCAAGAGCGAATCCCTTCGGTTGGTTCTTCTCGAACTCATCATACCGAAGGTCCAGGGATTCGAAGTGCTGCGTCGATTGAAGCAGGATCCCAAGACGGCATCGACTCCCGTGCTCATTCTCAGCAGCCTCGGCCAGCAGAGCGATATTAAGCGGGCGATGGATTTGGGCGCGGCAGACTATCTGGTGAAGGCGAACCTGTCGCTGGATCAGCTTGTCAAGAAGGTAGGCGAGCTCCTGAAAGGGGGTGAGGACTGATGGTGGGGCTTGAGGTGAGCGAGGAAGAGTTAAGAGCTCTCGTCGTTAACCAG
>JACPFH010000523.1:0-5723 GCA_016183075.1 Deltaproteobacteria bacterium
CCAATTTCCACGGCGCGCTTGATGAGCTCGATGTTGTCGAACTCGACCTTGATTTTCAGAGTCGCGCCACGGGAGCGACAGATCTCATCGAGGGCCTTGCGCGTCGGCATGTCGCCCTCGAAGCCGACGAAGGGTTGAGAATCCAGTTCCTGCACGCTGATCACCTGGCGCTGGGCAAAAGGGTGGTTGAGGGAACAAATGATCACGAGTTCATCCTCGCGGATCGGAACCGAGCGAAGTTGCGGCTTGTTCAAGGGATAGGCAACGATGCCCAGGTCGATCGTGCCGCTGATCAGGTCCCGGTAGATTTTGTCCGCCCGGCTGTACTCCATGCGGACCTCGATTTCGGGATAGCTCTGGAGAAACCGTTTTACGAAGGGGTTCAGCTCATAGAGTCCGACACTGTAGATCGCGGCCACCCTCACGGAGCCCCCGGTCTCCCCGCCGATCTCGCGAATATTTTCCTCGAGCTCGCGCGTGCTGGCCAGGATGCGCACGGCCCCTCTGTAAAGCACCTCTCCGGCTTTCGTCAATTTCAGCTGAGCGCCGCGCCGCTCGATGAGGGGTGTGCCGAACTTCTGCTCCAGCGCTTTGAGGCGCTGGCTGACGGCAGATTGGGTGAGAGAGTTTGCGTTGGCTGCAAGAGTGAAGCTTTTATGCCTGATGACATCGCAGAAAAGCTTCAACGAATCGATGTCCATATTCGCTTATTCGCATGAGCGCAAGCAAAAGAGAGGCCAGGGGCCTGGCGCCCTTTTCCCCAGTCACCTTCATTAGATTCCCTACTTAAATTCCTACTCTTGCAATTGCGCCAGTTCGATTTTCCTAGAATTTGGATTCACCGCGGGTTTTCTCGTCTCCAGGATTGTCGTGTGCGGGACCGTCATATAATCGGACGGCGGTCACAAGATTCAGCACGGCGAAAAGCTGCTGATTTCATTAGCAGAAATCCTACTAAAGATACGGCTTCTTGAGCCTCGGAAGGCAGCTAATAACAGATGCTTATAACCCTCTGTCTGGCATAAGGATTGCTCGTGTTTTTTGGCTGTGGAAAAACCGAGTAAGAAGCTCAGGCCGAAGCTTCCCAGAATCGATCCGCCCATCCGCTCCTCCGAAGAGCGCAAGCGCGATTTTTGCGAAGTTTATCTCGGATATGACCCTGAATCGGCGATGCGGGAGGCGCAGCGTTGCGTGGAGTGCAAGGATCCTCCCTGCGAAGAGGTCTGCCCCCTCCACAATCGCATCAAAGACTGGCTCGTTTTGGCCGCAGACAGCAAGTTCCTCCAGGCAGCGGCCTTCTCTCGCTTGACGAGCAACATGCCTGAGGTCTGCGGTCGCATCTGTCCCCAGGACCGGCT
Organism: Deltaproteobacteria bacterium; assembly: GCA_016183075.1. Taxonomy (GTDB): domain Bacteria; phylum Desulfobacterota; class Binatia; order UBA9968; family UBA9968; genus 2-12-FULL-57-22. The sequence continues at coordinate 1,359 of JACPFH010000523.1, forward strand.
GTGCGAGTCCGAGTGCATCATCGGGGTCAAAAACAGGCCAGTCGCAATCGGCGCGGTCGAGCGCTTCATCAATGAGTATGCCTTCGAGAAGCTCGGGAGAATTCCGGGGCCGAAGAGGGCGTGGGCAACGGGTAAGCGCGTGGCCGTGGTGGGGGCAGGCCCGGCGGGTTTAGCCTGTGCCGAAGAAGCGGTCAAGCGCGGCTATAGCGTGACAGTATTCGAGGCCATGCCTCATCCCGGCGGTCTTTTGGTCTACGGCATTCCGGGATTCAAACTGGAGAAGTGGGTGGTGGAACGTCGGGTGGAATACCTGAAGCGGTTGGGAATAGAGTTTCGCTGCAACACGAAGCTCGGCTCCGACCTTACGCTCGACGATCTATTCAGCCAGGGCCATGAGGCCGTGTTCATCGGCGTCGGGGCCCAGAAACCGAAGAATCCCAAAATACCGGGAATGGATCTTCAAGGGGTCCATGTCGCGCTGCCCTTCCTGGTCCGGAACAACCTCGGACCCGATCGACTTCCCGACGGACAGTGGTCGAGAGACGACCTTGACGGGAAGCTCGTCACCGTGTTCGGCGGCGGCGATACGGCCATGGATTGTCTCAGAACTTCGGTCCGGCTCGGGGCGGGGCGCGTCGTGTGCGTTTACCGCCGCGACGAGGAAAATATGCCCGGCAGCCGGCAGGAAGTGAAGCGCGCGAAGGAAGAGGGAGTGGAGTTTTTCCTTTACACCGCGCCGGTGAAGTTTATCGGCGACGAAGCGGGGCGCTTGAGGAAAGTCGAATGCATCAGGATGGAGCTGGGTGAGCCCGACGCGAGCGGGCGTCGAAGCCCGATCCCCTTGGATGGAAGCAACTTCGAGATCGAAACCGATCTCGCCATTCTCGCCTTTGGTTTCGACGGGAACCCAGTTCACGACGGCGGTGGAAAGCTCAAGGTCAGAAAGGATGGCTGCTACGAAACCGACGAGAACAAAATGACCTCATGGCCGGGCGTGTTTGCAGGCGGGGATGCGGTTCGCGGGCCTGATCTTCTGGTGAGCGCGTTGAAGGATGGCAGAGATGCGGACGCGGCCATCGACCGCTGCACAGCTCAGAGAACGTAACATGCCAGGAAGGGAGCCTGAGATCTTATGCGTGAAATTTCGGCTGCGGCGGTGAAGGAGACGGCCTGCTCGAGCGGGGCAAAGCGGACCGGCGAAGAGAGCTTCCTTCGCAGGGACTCGGTCGGTTAATTTGAAAGAAGGGTGAGGACTCCATCGTGGGAAAAAAGAAAGAGCGTAAGGAAAATCACAAGAACCGTCGGAAGCGAAAACGGTTTCTCGTCCCCGGTCTGGTGCTGGGATTGATCCTGGCCGTGCTGGCCTGGAATTGGATCGGCGCGAGGAGCCCGCAGCGGTTGGCCAAGGGCGAGCTCTTGATACCGGGCGACTACGTGCGGCGGGAAACCAGAGCGCTGCTATCGCCGGCGCTTTTTGTCGGGAAAACGGCCCGGGCCTATCAGGTTGCCAGTGAAATTCCCGACGTCTTGGACCAGATCTACTGCTACTGCGAGTGCGACAAGCACATGGGCCATCTGAACCTCCTGTCATGCTTCACGGACAGCCACGGCGCCACCTGAATTAATTATTGCCAGAACGAGGCGCTGGATGCGTCCGAAATGGTAAAGCAAGGCTACAGCGTTAAAGAGATCCGCCAACGGATCGACAGCAAGTATAGCCGCATGTAGGAAGGGTGAGCAGTGAGCAGAAGATCGAAGATTGAAGATTGATGAGCAAGGGCTTCTTTGTTTCGGTCATCGTATGGCTGATTGTCACCTTCGTTTTCAACGTCAAATTGGTTTTCGGCCACGGCGACCATGGGAATGCTGCCCCGCCAGTAGGGGGAATCAGCCTTGTCAGCTTTGACGGCTACCAATTGGAGCTTCTCACCGCTCCGCGCCCGCCTCGGGTGGCGGAGGAAAATCAGATTGTCATCAAAATCCTGCGCGACGGCTCGCTCGAGCCGGCGCGGGATGGAAAAGTCCTGATCGGAGTCGCTCCCGCCCGCTTCTCCTCCAACCAGAGCTCGCACACAGTCCACTCGGCCGGCATGTCCAAATCCGAGGCCCCCATTGCATTAGCGCGGGCCAAAGAATTGGTTTGGGCCGGCAACTATACTTCGACTCGCGACCTCGAACGGAGCGGGCCCCACGTCGTTCGGGTCGCCCTGGTGGAGCTGGATGGGAAAAAATACGATCCGCCGGCGGTGTTTGAGTTTTTTTTAAACGTTGCGCCGGGTTCCGGCCCGTCGCTTGGTTTCATTTCCCTATTACTTTTGGTGTCCGCGGTTGGCGTTGTGGCGATCTACTGGGCGGCCGCGCGGGCGCGATTTTCCCTCGAACAGGGCGCCCCGGTAAATGTGTTGGACCTTCCTTGGCTGGGCCGGTGGGTGCGCTCCAAGTGGTTTTTACCGGGCCTCCAAGTGCCGGTGCTAGCGCTTACGATCGCGCTCGCCATCCTCGGTTTTGTCGACGTCCAGGATGGGGGCCAAAACCTCGCCACGAAGGTTACCTGGATTATCTGGTGGCCCGGCATCATTTTCACGTTCATCGTGGTGGGCCGCCTTTGGTGCGTCATGTGCCCCTTCGGCACGCTCAATGACTGGGCGGCAAAGCTTTCCCGAACGCAGCGGATGTTTCCGCGGGTTCTGCGCAACCTTTGGCTTGCCACGCTGTTCTTTGTTCTTCTTACCTGGGCGGACGAGATGCTCGGCGTCATTCGATCGCCGCTGATGACGGCTTGGCTGATTCTTCTGCTTGGCTCGCTCGCGGTCCTGACCGGGCTTTTGTATCAGCGGCGCAGCTTCTGTCGCTACCTCTGCCCGATCACCGGGCTTCAGGGTCTTTACTCGATGGTTTCGCCGTTCGAGTTGAGGGCGCGCGATCGGAGCACCTGTCTGAGGGATTGCCACCAGGATTGTTATCGGGGAAACGAGCGCGGAAGCGGCTGCCCCATGTTCGAGTTTCCCATGACCTTGGAGCGGAACACTTACTGCAATCTCTGCTTCGAGTGCGTCAAGAGCTGCCCGCCGCAAAACCTCGTGCTACGGGCCCACGCGTTCGGCAAAGACCTGTGGGCGTCGGCGCGCCGCTCCCTGGATGAATCTTATCTGGCTCTGGCTCTCGTGGGGATCACAACCGTGGTGACCGCCCAGATGCTCACAGCATGGAGCGGCTGGATCTCCTGGCTCGCTCGCTTTCTCCCGCTTACCGTTCGCACGTCGATCAAGCCGGTGACCTATCTCACCCTCACGGAGTCCGCAGTTTTCATTGTGGGATCATTGGTGCTCTACCCGCTATCGGGCTACGTCGTTTCCTGGCTCGCCGACCGCCGCGCCGGGGAGAAGCGGAAGGGGATCAGAAGAACTTTTGTCGCCCTGGGCTATATGTTTATCCCGCTGGGTTTATCCATGCACCTGGCGCACAACGTCTCGCACCTGCTCAGCGAAGGGCCCGGAGTCGTTCCAGCCGTGCAGAGAACCCTGAATCGTTACCTGCCTTTTGATCTCGGCGAGCCCGGGTGGGACATTGCGCCGCTAGTGTCGGCTGATGTGATCCATGGGTTGCAGATGGTCCTGGTCATAGGAGGCTTTCTCTTTTCGCTCATCGTCGGCTACCGGCTGGGTGAGGTGTTCTTCGGCGGCGGTAAGTTCGGCGCACGGGCCCTCGCTCCTCTCATTGCTCTCTCGCTCGTTTTCACCCTGATCAATCTCGTGCTCCTGAACCAACCGATGGGCATGCGCCACGGGATGTAATCCATTGCGTGGCGGGCGCGTGCGTGCGGGTGTGTCCAAAATCTTAGTGTTAGTCATCAAAGTCAAAAAGTTCGTATTATAAAAGTAATATTCTTTGTCTCTACTAACTCTGGTATGCCTTTTGCATTTGGCCCCGTTTGAGCGTTTTTTAAGGCCGGTTTTTCTCAATTTTAGGAGTTCTTTCCCAGAATGGACGCGATTTTGAAGATGCTTGAGGCGATGGTGGTAACCCTAAGAGAAGGGGTCGAGGCGGCGCTGGTTGTGGGGATCGTTCTCGCCTATTTAAGGAAGTGTGAGAGGGAGTATTTAAGCCGCTATGTTTATCGCGGCCTATGGGCGGCTATCCTCGTAAGCCTCGGCGGCGCGCTAGTGGTTCAGAAGCTCGGGCTGGATCCGGAGAACGAGGTGTTTGAGGGGGTGCTCATGCTGGCGGCAGCGGCTTTTGTGGGGTCGCTTCTGATCTGGATGTGGAGGACGGGCCGCACGCTAAAGCAGCGGATGGAAAGCCGCCTGAGGGTTGTCACTTTCGGAGGGTCAGGCCCGGGCCTTTTTCTCTTCACGTTTCTCATGA
>JACPFH010000523.1:5779-13149 GCA_016183075.1 Deltaproteobacteria bacterium
CAACCCGCTGTATAATTTCTTGGGAGGAAGTCTTGGTCTCATTCTCGCCGTTCTTTTCGGCTTTCTCCTGATTAAGGGGAGCCTGAGGATCAATCTCAAAACTTTTTTTGTAACGACGGGCTTTGTCCTCGCTCTGCTGGTCTTCAAGCTTACCGCCAACGGCCTTCATGAATTCTTCGAGGTCGGCCTTCTGCCTTCCTCTGAAACTGTCCTTGAGATGGTCGGCTTTCTCACCAAGGAGACCACCTCTGTGGTTATCCTTATAGCCCTGCTCGCTTTGCCGGCGTTGAGCATGCTTCAGGATGCATGGGGGAAGCCCTTGGAGCTGGATTCGTCTCTCCCGCTTGCAGAGCAGCGGAAGATCAAAGCCGAAGCGCGCCGCCAGAAAAGGTGGACTACGACGGCGGCGGCGGTGGCCCTAGGCATCAGCTACCTTCTCGGCATGTCCCTCGCGGTATCGGCTGGCAGAGGATTCGACCCGTCGCCACTCCCTGTACAACTGGCAGAGACGATTCGAATCCCACTGAAGGAGTTCGATGGCCAGCCAATGCGGAAATACACCGTCAACGTCCGTGGTGTCGATGTGCGCTTCTTTATCGTCCGCAACAAGGACGGGGGTATCGCTGTGGCTCTAGATGCCTGCAATATCTGCCCGCTAAAGGGCTACTATCTCGATGGCGAGCAGATGGTCTGCCGCAACTGCGGCGCCCCCATCGCCTTCGGCACGATTGGAACCCCTGGAGGATGCAATCCCGTGCCGTTAAACGCGGTAGTAGAAGGAGACGCGGTCCTTGTCCACGCTCAGGCGCTGGAGGAGGGCAGGGCGCGCTTTGCCCGCAGGTGATGGTGGGGGTCGCGGACCATTGACGAGGCTCTATGCTTGGGCGTTTGCTTTTGAAATCGCTCTGGAGGCAAAAAAGCCGGACTCTTTTGGTCCTGTTGTCGGTCGGGACCGCCGCAACCCTTATCTCTGCATTTCTCAGTATCGCTTTCACCATCACGGAGCGAATGGCGCAAGAGATGAGGTCTTTTGGCGCTAACATCATTCTGGTGCCGAAGGCCGAGCCTTTGGAGGTGGAAATCGCAGGCCTGAAGTACGTTGCGCCCGAGGAGGCGGCCTACTTGGACGAGCCTGACCTTGCCAAGATCAAAACAATTTTTTGGCGGCACAACATCGTCTCTTTCGCGCCTTTTCTCTCGCGCGTCGTTCAGTTTCAAGGAAGGCCGGTCCTTTTGGTGGGAACCTGGTTTGAAAGAGAAATTTCTATCCCGGAGGGCAAGCGGCTTTTTAGCTTCGCCGGCGGCTCGAAGAGAGAAGTGGCGACGGCGAAAGGTACGTTCCGCGCGGGAGTGAGGAGTCTTGCGCCGTGGTGGCAGGTGGAAGGAAGGTGGCTCAGGGAGGGGGAGGAGGGGATTCTGCTCGGAAGCGCAGTTGCGCGGGCGCTGAAAGTCGGGGTTGGCAGCTCGATTCCTCTCTCTTATGAAGGAAAGCTTGCTCTCGTTCCTGTAAAGGGAATCGTTCGGACCGGTGGGTCGGAAGAGGACCAGATTCTTGCGGATCTTGAATTCACGCAAAAACTTTTCAGTCTGCCAGGGAAGGTGGATAAAATTCAGGTGAGCGCCCTTGCAACACCCGACAATGCCCTTGCGATCAGGGCGAACCGAATAAAACCGGCGAAACTTTCACCGCAAGACTATGAGACCTGGTACTGTACGCCCTATCTCGGCTCGATCATCTATCAACTCGAAGAGGCTCTCCCGAACGCGAAGGGAAAAGCTATCCGCCAGGTGAGCGAGGCTGAAGGGGCCTTTCTTGCAAAGATGAGGCTCACACTTGTTCTCATTGCCGCCGTAGCCCTATTCGTGGCCTCCCTCGCGGTCATGGCCACGATGGTCGCGGCTATTTTTGAAAGGAGGCAGGAGATCGGCTTGATGAAGGCATTGGGGGCCGAGAGGAGCCAGGTGGGGTTTCTCTTCCTCCTGGAGGGGTCGGTGAGCGGCCTTCTCGGAGGCCTGCTTGGTTATGGCGCCGGCATGGCGCTGGCCCGGTTTCTTCTGGCCCGGACCTTCTCGATGGCCGGCGCCGGCGTGGCGCTCCCTCTTGAGTGGGTGATCCTTCCATGCACTTTGCTCCTGGCTGTGAGCGTGGCTTTGCTGGGGGCATTTTTCCCTGTGAGAGAAGCCATGCGCCTCGATCCTGTAAGGACATTGCGAGGAATCGGATGAAGAGCATGTTTTGGCGGATTCTTTCAGGTTCCCTCTCCCGGCGGAAAGGGCGCATTGCGGCATCTGTCGGCGCGATTGCGTTGGGCGTTTCATTGGTGGTTGCGAGCGTGAGCCTGCACCAGGGGATCAGGGGAAAAGTTGCCGAGGAGCTAAAAAATTACGGTGCCAACCTTGTCTTGCTGCCGGCGAACGGGACGGCGCCGTTCCTTAAGGAAAAGGACATTGGCAATCTTGCGGTCCAGGGGGTGAAAGATCGCCTTATCGCGCATGCCCCTTTTCTCTATCAGGTGGTGAAGATTCAGGGAAGGGATGTTGTCCTGGCGGGAACGCGCTTTGCCGCAGTGAAAACGGTAAGCCCGTGGTGGCAGGTGGAGGGGAGCTGGCCCGAGGGGAAAGAGGCGGCGCTTGTGGGCTTGAATGTGGCTTCCAAGCTCGGGCTTCGCCGGGGAGATCGCATCTCAGCGGCCTACAAGGCTTCTCGGATGACCTTCACTGTGAGTGGATTTCTGCGCACCGGAGGACCTGAGGAGCATCAGATTTTTGTTGATTTGGAAGCCAGCCAGCTTTTGACCGGGAGGCATGGCCTGTTGAGCGCGGTTCTGGTGAGCGCGCGCGCCGAAGGGGCATTGGATGAGACCGCCGCTTTTTTGCGGCGAACGTGGCCTGAAGCTGATGTGAGAACCCTATGGCAGGTCGCTCGGGCCGAAGAAGCGCTTCTATCCCGCATAGAGGTTTTTCTTATGTCGGTGAGCGTCATCATTCTCTTTGCGTCCGGTCTCGGCGTCTTCGCTACCATGACGACGGCAGCCCTGGAGAGAAAAGTTGAAGTTGCCTTAATGCGCGCCCTGGGCGCGGGGGAGAACCGGATCGCGTTCATTTTCGCGTGCGAGGCGCTGGCTATAGGTCTTGTCGGTGGGATGGCGGGCTTTGCTCTCGGCTTCCTGTTCGCCGAGGCCATCAGTTTGAGCGTGTTCGGCTCGTTTATTTTTCCGAGCCTGATCAGCGCTCCAACGGGGCTCGCAGTCGGGATCGGAGTGGCGCTCTTTTCGAGTCTCTCGGTCGTCCGGAAAGTGGCAAGGACGGCTACGGCGGCCGTGCTGAAGGGAGAATAGAGGCTAAAATATCTCGGCCAGTGGACTGGACGGCTATGAGACGCGTGGACAAGGAGACTTTTAGATAAGATGGTGCCTTTGATTGTGCTTAAAGACGTGATCAGGGACTACAACGGCAAGGTGAGAGCCCTTGATCGGGTGAGCCTGGAGATCTGTCCGGGCGAATGGGTCGCCGTTATGGGGGCCTCGGGGTCGGGGAAAACCACGCTGCTCAATATGATCGCCGCTCTCGATCAGCCTTCTTCCGGCTTACTCTTGGTTGATGGTATCGATCTTGTCTCTCTTACCGAAGAGGATAGAGCCCGGTTCCGACGCGAGAAGGTGGGTCTTATCTTCCAGCAGTTCCATCTGGTTCCGTACCTGACAGCTTTGGAGAATGTCATGCTGGCTCAGTATTTCCACAGCATGGCCGATAGCGACGAAGCGGCTCAGGCGCTGGGGCTCGTAGGGCTCGAAGACAGGGCGGCGCATTTGCCCTCGGAACTTTCCGGTGGGGAGCAGCAGAGGGTTTGTATCGCGCGCGCCCTGATCAACGAGCCGAAGATTATTCTGGCCGATGAACCGACGGGGAATCTCGACGCCAAAAATGAGGACGTAGTTATGGGGATCTTTCAGGATCTTCATCGAGCCGGCCACACTCTTCTTTTTGTCACCCACGACCCCCATATCGGGGGCCAGGCGGATCGGATCATCGAGTTGAACCACGGGCGTTTGCTGCCGGCGACCTCGCATGCTGAAGGCGAGCCGCCCGTTCGCGCGCTTCGGGACATTGCATAAACCCCGATCCCGTATTAGAGATAACGGCAGGTCAGCGCTAGTCCGCGAGCTCAGATTTCTCCGAAGGCTCTTCGGGAGCCGATCCGCCTCAGGCGGGCGCGGCCGCTAGAGTAGGCTCCCTCGGGAAGCGCGCTTTCGGCTGCGGCCGGAGGGGACTGGCTCCGCGACGGTGCGGTTCAGACAGAGGCTGATCGGCCTCAGGCCGAGCCTGTCCCCGGCTCCCTCGATGGATTCGTGCCATGAGTCGTGCCGTTCGTAATCGGACGTCCGCAGCCTCGCTCGCGCTCCCTTCGGTCGCCCCCTCGGTCGTGGACAAGCACGTCCGCGGCCTTCCTTCTCGTCCCCCTCGGGCTTCGAAGTGAAAGCGTGCCGGTGGAAGGGGGCGGACAGGAGAAAAAGGCTCGCCGCATGAGGTTAGGTCAGGTGAGCATGTTCGTAGTCCTCGTTGTTCTTCTCGCTCCGGGACTGCTTTGGGCGGGTCCGGCCGAGGATGCCCTGGAAGCAGGGCTGAAGCTCCACGAGGCCGGGACTTTAGAAGAGGCGGTCCGTGAGTACGACCGGGCCATCCGACTCAATCCGCGCCTCACCGAGGCCTATTACAATAGAGGTAATGCCTACTACGATCTCGGGCGAAACGAGCGCGCCGTCAAGGACTATAGCGAGGTCATACGCCGCAGCCCAAATGACGCCGAGGCCTATTACAACCGGGGCAACGCTTACCGCCGTCTCGGCCAGGTGGAGCGCGCCCTCAAGGATTACACCGTTGCGATCCGTCTTAACCCCGAAGAGGCGGAAATCTACGTCAACCGTGGCAACGTCTATTTCAGGCTTGGCCGGTACGATTCTGCCGTCCGAGATTACGATGACGCCGTTCGTTTGAATCCAGAAGACCCCGAGACTTATTACAATCGAGCCAATGCCTATCTAAGAATGGGCAACAAAGAACGGGCCGTCGAGAATTACAACGAGGCGATCCGGCTCAACCCCAAACTCGTTGAGGCGTACTACAATCGTGGTATCGCACACGCGCAGTTAAACCAGCACGAGCGGGCGGTCGAGGACTACACTGTAGTCCTCGATTCGAATCCGAAATCCGCTGAAGCCTACTACAACCGTGGCCTTGCTTTCTTCAGGCTGGGCCGGCACTCGCAGGCACTCCAGGATTTGGACGAGGCGATACGCTTGAATCCAAAGGATCCGGAAGCCTACTACAACCGCGGGCTCGTCTACGGCGCGATGGGTCAGTACGAGCGCGCCGCCCGCGACTACACCGAAAGCATCGTTTTGAATCCGCGCAACGCGGAAGCTTACGGCCAGAGGGGCTTGGTCCGGCTGTATCAGGGCCGGGATGAAGACGCGGGGGCTGATTTCCAGAAAGCTTATAAGCTAGAGGCGGGTTTAAAAAAGAAGCTCGAACCACTGATCAACGACGCTAAGAAAAAGGGAGCGGCCAAGCCGTAGGGTTCCCCCGAAAACTCCTCGGGGGCCGAGTTAGCAGGCGCGGCCGATGGGCTAAGCTTCCTCGGGAAGCGCGCTCTCGGCTGCGGCCGATGGGCCTGTGCCATGAGTCGTACCGTTCGTGATCGGACGTCCGCAGCCTCGCTCGCGCTCCCCTCGGTCGCGTACTTCCCGAGGACAGCATACTTCATTTCTCACGGCTTAATATCCTGCAAAAACCAGTCGGTGGGGATTTCCCTGCCCAAGCCTTTTTCCTTGGCGGCGCGATAGGCGCAGTAGCCCATGGCGGCGAACTGGACTCCGGTGCCGACATTGTTGAGGAAGAATGTGATCTGCCTGTCGTTGGCGCGGCCAGGGACCCTTCCGACCAGAAGATCGCTGATCTCGGGATAGCGGCTCCAATCCCTCGGTTTTTCCCGGCGCACCCCGGGGAGATCTTTATCCATCCCCGCCGGGAGATAGTGCTGGATTCCGCCGAAGCGGGTGTGGATGGCGACGATATCGCTTCTCTCAAGAGCAGCCTCGTCCATCTCGAATTCCCGGATGGCGTTATAGTGCATTCCGGGCTCCAGCCATTCGGCCTTCATCACGGCGCGCGACGAGTTGGTGGCGGTGCACACGATGTCGCAATCCCTGACCGCGGCCTCAGCGGTATCGACGGCCTGCGTCGGGATCTCGGTTTCCTTTTCCATTTGAGCGGCAAATGCTTTGCGATGGCCGGGATTGGGGCTGAAAATCTTGACATGTTTGATGGAGCGCACCGAGGTGAGAAAGCGGAAGTGGGCGCGCGCTTGGCCGCCCGAGCCGATGAGGCCGAGAACTTCCGAATTTTGGCGCGCCATCGCCTGTGCTCCAAGGGCGCTGGTGACTCCCACGCGGGTCTGCTGGATCAGGCCGTCCGGCATGATCGCCAGGAGCTCTCCTGTCTCCGTGCTGAAGAGCTGCACAAGTCCCAAGAATTGGCCCTTTCCGGCAAGAGGAAGTTTTTCAAGCCGAACCGTGTTGTCGACTTTCCTGTTTTGCACGATGTCGGATGTGATGCGGAGAGCCAACACCCCGAATTTATTCACCCCTCCGTCCACGGATTTAAAACTGTAGGTCGATTCGGGAAGCGAATGGGGAAGGTAGGAGTGGCTGGTGGGACGATTCACTGCCCGGCTCACTGCCTGCTCGCGGTATGCATCGTCCATCGTCTTAAGGCAATCCTGAATCTTGAGTGCCTGCCGGACCTCGTCATTGTTCAAGATAAGAGTCATGTAACCTCCGTATAATCCCGTTCTCGAATGTCTTGTTGTTATCCGAACGTAGAGAGAATGTCCAATCGGGAGGAGTCGGACTGACCGAAGGGGACAGTCACCTTTTGCGCGGAGCGGCCGAAGGGTTCTTTCGAACAAAAGGTGACTGTCCCCCTGTGCGCGAAATCGAGTTGACGGCAAATCCCCTATCGGATACTCTCCGCGAGAAGCTTCAAGGAGGAAAGCATGATCACGGTTGAAGGGGAACCCATCGAAGTCATTGACGCGCATTCGCACATGGGAGCGAGGAAAAAGCTTGCCATCCACCAGATTCCGCCGATTATGAAATTCATGGCGGAGGATATGCTGCGCTCGATGGACGACGCTGGCGTGGATGCGGTCGTCACTTTTGCGATCGGGGTCGGCGAGCCGTCCGATTACAGAGAAACCAACCAGTATATCGCCGACGCCATGAAACAGCACTCCGGTCGCATTCATGGATTCATGAGATTGAACCCTGCAGATGGCCCAAAACACACGCTGGAGGTGCTGGAGGAAGCGG
>JACPFH010000524.1 GCA_016183075.1 Deltaproteobacteria bacterium
AGGCCTCACTATAATTCTCCAGGTCTGGGTCGCACGGTCGTTGAATTTCTAAAAAGCGACGCTGATTCTCTTGCTTTTCCAAGGACCTGTCAAGCATTTTTAACCTCCCCAGTGGCTGTAAAGGGCTGGCCCAATGGTCGGCGTAATCCCATTATGTGGGGGACTATGGGTCGGACCGCGCTATATCTGAGTAATTCTAACTTTTTTCAGCCGGGGCACGGCGTTATCCAACCTTAGCGCGTCACTTTCGCTGCCAAAATCGCGCCCGTAAGGCTCCCTCGCTTCCCGTAGTAGGTGTATTGCCGATATCGGCAACCTCTCGATTCATTGTTTTGAGTCCAAGCTCCACCCTTCACTTTGTCGGCGAAGGTCAGGCTCCCAACTACGATCGTCTCGCAGCGCCATATCCCCGGCGAGCGCTTCCTAAAAATTCCAATAACTTGCGCGGGCCCGACCCGGCTCCTCCGGCGAACTATTTTCACCTGCACAACTCCACACGGGTCTTTGCGCGGCAGCGCTTCTTCTTGGAGCAGCGGATGCGGAAGTACCTGCAGAAGTGGCGACAGATTAAGGGGTTTGGATACAAGCGATGGATAACGACCATACTCTAGCGGGAGATTGAACTGTATGCCATCCGTGTCCACGGCCCGTATCGGCGAACTCGCACGCCTTGAGATGAAGGTGATCGGAAAGTCGTATGCGGGAGAACTGCACGTACGGTTTGTTGAGGGGGGACAGGACTTCTGTCGATGGAGAACCCTAAACGGGTACGAAGCTGGAAACGGCGGATACAGCCAAGGGTTGACCTAAGGGCGGTTGACCCTGTCCTCTGCTCTACCCCTCGGCACATGACCCCCTCATGCCCCCCCTCATTTTGACTATGACGGTGTCATTTACTCCTTTGGTCTCGTACCTTGCTCTCGTCGAACTCTCGTCGAGGCAAACTTTCCATTTTCGCCGCGCACTTGAGTGGTACCTTCGGGTCCGCGTTCAATTGGAGAATCGTGCCCTGCGCGTTTGACTTTGCTAGACGTAAAAACGGATGCGAATTTTACAAAAAGCCCTTGCCAATTCATAACAAGCTCCTTTCCGAATGTAGTCAGCGGTTCCTCTATTACGCTCTTAGCTCGCCGAATCAACACCTTGCGCGGGTCCGACCCCGGCTCCCACTGGTGCTCCCAAGCACCACGCCGCCATGGGGGAATCGAAGGGGAGTGAGAGTTCAGTGTTCAGGACCATGACTCGTCATCAAAGCCGTCATGCGAAGGGTGAGAGCCGTAACGCCCGGTCTCGCGGGCCGGGTAACCAATTCCCTTTGTGGCGTCCAAATTGGGCACTGATGCCGGGGCCTCGATCTCTTCCCCGAAGTTCCACCACGGCGACTTCGCATCTTCGTCAGCGTCCGTCTTGCTTGCCTGCTCCGTCTCAAACTCCAGCACTAGCCCGCCTGGCCGATGAGGACACCTATGAGACGCCCACCGTTCAGGCACCAGTATGGACTGGTTAGTCGGCAACGGTAGTCCAGACGCCCTACAGTCCGCCAGAAGCGCAACTTGGCATTCGACGCAATTACTCTCGATCACTTTAGCACGCATCGGAGTCACGGAAACCCCCCTCATCGTTTTTAGCTGCAGCATAGAAGGCCTCCTTTCACTTCGTAGTTGTGGACGCACGACATAACCGCTCAGTTGGGCGGTTACGCGCTGCATCGGTCCGCCACGTCTTGACCTGGCAGACTAAGCCACTAATTCAACTTGCCCAAAGGAAGGACTTACGGCGGCTTCGACGGGACTTATTGCCGAGAGGCCTTATAGCCCTTTGCCGACTTACAGCCTTGGAAGGTCTGGTTTGTTTGTCGCCCGGGCGTGAGGCGGCGGCGACTTATGGTGTCTTGCGACTATTGCGCCTTATGCCAACCCAACGGGCTTTTTGAACCGCAAAAACAACCTAACACAAATTAAGAAAGTCCGTCAAGCCCTGACGCGCTAAAGCATGAAAAGCATGGTTGCAAGACTAGGGGTGGTAAGCAGGGATGCAGGATTGGTCGCGATCTCGGCAGGTGAGCGCGACGGTCGGATCACGCTACGCCTCCTGCCCCAAACGGAATTGCGGCTTGACAGCGAAGGTCGTCATTGGATAGTTTGACGCTGCTCATGAGATTGCTGATCCAGAACGCGCTTCTGATCACCTTGAACGACGATCATGAGATCATTGAAAACGGCGGCCTGGTGATCGAGGGGGACCGGCTGACTTATGTTGGCGCGGGTGATCGGGCTCCGTCGGGTCCCTTCGAGCGCGTGATTGATGGCCGTCGTCTCATCGCGCTGCCGGGATTTGTCAACTCCCACTGCCACTCCCCATCCAATCTTTTTCGCGGGCTTTTTAAGAGCCGGCC
>JACPFH010000544.1 GCA_016183075.1 Deltaproteobacteria bacterium
CGGCCTTGCGGCCGCAAAAGCCATATCGAATGGGCGCGCGCGTTCCCGGGAGCACGCCGTCGAGATCGCACGAAAGCACGGATTCGATGCGACGCCGCCCGATCTCGTCCCGGGAATCGAAGCCTCGTTGAAGGCCACACAGGATGCGGGTCTTGCCAATATTCTGATGACCACCGGAGGGCGGCGTTACAAGCACCAGGCGATGGAGGAGCATGGCCTCGGGGAATACTTCGAAGAGATCATCGACCGGGACGAGACCTACTTTACAAAAGAGCAGGGCATCTACCATCTGTTCCGCAAGCGCGGGTTGGACGAGATGCGCGTGATTCTCCTCTCGGGAACGGCTTCTTATATAAGGGCCGGCAATAATCTCGAGAAGCTAAAAGTTGGCAGGAGCCGTCTGGAAGTCTTTACAGCGGCCCTGGCGACGGAATTCTCTTACAGCGATGAAGAGACCCTGCTTTCAGCAAAACCGAAAATCCTGATTCGTAGTCTGGACGAGCTTTTCCCGAGCCTGCTCGAAGCGGGCTTTATCTCCCCATAAGACCCGTAGGGCGGCTGATACAACTAATCAGTAAGTCGCCGGGCAAGTCTTCCACTTTGAATCCCTCTTGACACCTGAAAATAATTTCAGTATATAGCTTTTATGCTTTCCCAATTGACCCCGAGGCAAAAACAGATCTACGAGTTCCTCCTCAAGAGTATTCGCGAGAAGGGTTACGCTCCCTCGATCCCGGAGATCGGCAGGAGATTCAGGATTGTCTCCACCAACGGAGTTTCCGATCACCTGAAAGCTCTGGAAAAGAAAGGATATATCCGCAGGGTCGGAAAGAGGGCCTTGGAGATCCTTACGCCTTTGGGCCGGCCCGCTCTCAACGACGCCAGGGAGGTGCCCATCCTGGGCAGGGTCGCTGCGGGAAAGCCGGTTCTGGCCGAGGAGAACTTCGAGGGTTTTTTGACTGTGGCAAGCGAAATGGCGCGGGGGGAGGTCTTTGCCTTGCAGGTCAAAGGGGACAGCATGATCGAGGCGGGTATCCTGGATGGCGATCGGGTGATTGTGAAGTGTCAAGAGACGGCGGTAAACGGCGATATCGTCTGCGCCCTGGTCGACGGCGAGGCCACGCTGAAGCGGTTCTATAAGAGCGGGGATGTCGTTACCCTACAGGCAGAAAACAAAAACTATCCTCCGATTACGGTCTCCAGGGGAGAATTCCGCATCCTGGGAAAAGTCATAGGACTGACGAGGAAGTTCTAGAGCAGACGAAACGTTCAAAAAGTTCAAGCCGTTCAAGCCGTTCAAATAGTTCAAGCCGTTGGAGGGATTATGCTGGTGAAAAACTTTGAAGACCTGGAGATTTGGAAGGAAGCGCGCCGTCTAACGTGGGAAATCTATCAACTAACGAGGGATCCGAGATTCTCAAAGGACTTTGGTCTCAGCAGTCAGATTCAGCGCGCTGCAATCTCCATTATGTCGAATATTGCCGAAGGTTTCGAGCGCGGAGGAAATCAAGAATTTGCTCATTTTCTCTATATGGCCAAAGGATCGTGCGGGGAAGTACGCTCTCAACTTTATGTGGCAGCCGATCAGTCCTATGTGGCGCAAAAAAATGCGATGATGTGAGCAAATTTTTCAGGCGTCTATCGATCATGATCAGCAACCTGGTTGACTACCTGAAGCGCAGCGGAATGAAGGGAGCGAAATATCATCGTTCAAATCGCGTTTAAGCACTTCGAGTCGTTCCGAAAGTTTTGAACTACTTGAACGCTTTGAACGTCTTGAACGTGTTGAACGGTTTGAACGTCCAAGTAAATAGCCATGAATTCTTTCTCCGCACAAAAACTCAGACAAGACATTGTCAGATCTTCGCCATGGAGCCTATCGGAGGTTGCCGGACGCCTGTTGGAGATCTCCGGATCGGGGGCTATGGCGACGCTTACACTCGCCTTTGGCTTGGTCGTGGAGGGGCAGCGGCAGGGCGAGCTGGTAGGCTGGGTTACATCCACGGAAGATTCCTTCTATCCTCCAGATATCGCCCAAGGGGGCGTAGATCTCGATGCGTTGGTGGTTATTCGTGTTCCCGACTCTCGCGTCATTCCCCGCGCCGGAGAAAAGCTTCTGAGATCCGGCGCTTTTGGTCTGGTGGTCCTCGATATCGGCACCGCCGACATTCCGATGCCGCTCCAATCACGTTTGGCAGCGCTCGCCCTGCAGCACCATGCGGCTTTGGTTTGTCTCACGGAGAAAGGGAGTAGGGAGCCGTCGTTGGGATCGCTCATCTCGCTGCGGGTCGATGCCGAGCGAAGGCGGGCCTCCGATGACCGGTTCGCGTGCGAGCTTAAAGTTCTCAAGGACAAGCGTCGAGGACCCACTTGGACGGAGACGGAGTTTTGCTGTGGACCGGCTGGCTTGCGCTAATCTTGCAGCTTTCCCGCTTCAACTTCTCTTAAGGCGCCATCCCGAATGGGCCGTCTATCCCGCAGCCGTACTCGCCGAGGATAAGCCGCAGGCGCTGATCCTCTGGGTCAACGAGAAGGCGCGACGGGCCGGTGTACTCTCCGGCCTGCGCTATGCTGCAGGTTCTTCTTTGACGCCCGAATTGCGCGCCGGGGTGGTCCCGCCGGACGAGATCGAGAAGGAGGCCGCCGCGCTGGCGAACCGCTTCCTTTGCTTTACTCC
>JACPFH010000517.1 GCA_016183075.1 Deltaproteobacteria bacterium
CGTTCCCGCCTGAGCTGCAGAGTTACAACCTGTACACCGCGGGCGTCGGTACCGCCGCCGAGCAACCGGAAGCCGCCAAGGCCCTGATCAAGTTTCTTACGTCGCCAGCGGCCGCCGCGGTGATCAAGGCGAAAGGCATGGAGCCTGTCACTCCGTGATGGTGACTGCCGCTCTGGACCGTACTGGGGCCTGACCCCTTATGAGGCCGACAGGGCGGCTCACCCAAAACGTTCTCGTGGGTATCTATCTCATGGGGTTATTCAGGATACCCATGCTGGACCGTTACCTCCAGTTTAACCTGAAGGACAAACCTGCGGGTTATCTCGGATCGATATTGGTGGGAGTCACCTTTGCGGTGGTATGGACTCCCTGTGTCGGACCGATCTTGGGGGCGATACTTGCCCTGGCCGGAACCTCCGCACAGATCAAAAGAGGCATACTCCTTCGCGCCGCTTATGCCGCGGGGTTGGCCCTGGCGGTTTTTCTTAGCACTGTTGCGATCAACTGCTTTTTCCAGTTCTCACGGGTATTTTGTCGCTACCTTCCGGCTATTCACATGACTGCCGGGGTGCTTCTGGTAATCGTCGGCATCCTTCTCCTGACCGACGACATCACCGTCCTCAACATCTACGCCGTCCATTTTACTCCTGAGTGGCTGATTGAAAAAACTCTAGTGGACTGTAACAATCGCTAAGGAAAAGTAGAGATCAGTCATTGGAGGGGGCATGAAAAACAGTTCACCAGAAGGTCTCAAGATCCCGCTGTTGACCGCTGGCAGTCTGACACCTAGAATCGACCACCCCGGGACGAGTATCATCGGAACGACTGGGCAGCAAGCAATAGGCGACAGCAGGGGGGAGAACTTATGATGAACAAGAAGACCTTTCTCTTGTTGCTGACTATCCTGATTTTCGCTTCGGTCCATCTTGCCAACGCGCAGCAGTTGAAGAAAGTCCCCCGAATAGGCTTTCTATCGGGGGCTCATGTAGAACCGCTGCGCGAGGCACTCCGTCAGGGGCTTCGCGAGCTGGGGTATGTAGAGGGTCAAAACATCTCCTTCGAGTGGCGGCACTCGGAGGGTAAGGTGGAAAGGCTCCCTGCCCTCGCGGCCGAGCTGGTCCGAGTCAAAGCGGACGTGATCGTGACCGGCGGTACACCGGCGCTCGTCGCTGCCAAGGATGCCACCCGCACGATCCCAATCGTGCTATGTATTGGCGACCCTGTCCGCGAAGGTTTCGTTGCCAGCCTCGCCCGGCCCGGCGGGAACATCACAGGTCTGGCCTCGATTGCCACGGACTTGTCCGGGAAACGGTTAGAACTGCTGAAAGAGACCGTTCCGGGACTCACTCGGGTGGGCGTGCTTTGGGACGGGGGTGACCAAGGCGCCGCCGCGAATTTCAAAGACACTAAGGCCGTGGCCCAAGCGTTGCGGGTGCAGGTCCAATCCCTGGAGGTGCGAAGCCCCAAAGATTTCGAGAGCGCAATTAAAGCGGCTACGGTAGGGCGAGCCCAAGGTCTCATCGCGCTGCAGGCTGCCCTCATTAGGTCTCACCAAACGCGCATCGTGGAACTTGCGACCAAGAGCCGATTGCCAACGATGTTCACGGATGGGAGGTACGTGGAATCCGGCGGACTCTTGTCCTATGCGCCGAATTACGCTGACTTGTTCCGGCGCGCCGCCACTTATGTAGACAAGATTTTGAAAGGCGCGAAGCCCGCCGACCTACCCGTGGAGCAGCCGACGAAGTTTGAGATGGTGATTAACCTCAAGACCGCCAGGGCGCTGGGAGTGAAAATTCCTCCTCACCTCCTGATGGAGGCGGACAAAGTGATTGAGTGAAAGAAGGCAGTAGGCACGGGCAATAGGCAGCAGAAGACTAATTTTAGATTGCCGATTTTGGACAAAATATGCGAGTTCCCTCTCCCTTCGGGAGAGGGTTAGGGTGAGGGAGAAGGTTCATGGACCGGCGCGTCTCAAGACTTCGGGACCGTGCCCGCCAACTGCGCCATAA
>JACPFH010000518.1 GCA_016183075.1 Deltaproteobacteria bacterium
GTCGGACATCTGGGCACGCTGGATCCTTTCGCCTCCGGGTTGCTTCCCCTGGGAGTCAACGAGGGGACGAAGATCGCCGACATTTTTTTGACCGCGCCCAAGAGCTATAGCGGCATCGTAGCTTTGGGCGTCGAGACGGATACGCAAGATGCGACCGGAAGAGTGCTGGAGATTTGCGATGTCCCCCAGGTGGGCCATGACGAGATCGAGCGGCTGCGCCTTTGGCCGCAGGGCGAGGCGGAGCTGGGTTTCGAAGTCACCTGCTCCAAGGGCACCTATATTCGCACGTTGGCTGCGGATATGGGAAAGTTCTTGGGCTGCGGCGCCCATCTGAAAAGCCTCAGGCGCTACTCCTGCGGCAGGCTTACACTGGACCGGGCGGTCGCCCTGGCGGCATTGGAGGAGTTGAGAAAAACCGGCAAGACGGTCCCCATGCTTTCATTGAACCAGGCCCTGGCTCACCTGAGGGAGATCCGGCTCGAAGAGCGGTTTCTCGCTCGGCTTAAACGCGGGAAGCAGGAGGCGCTGGCGGCGATCGGCCTTCCCCAAGAAGGGGAAAAGATGGTGCGGGTCGTCGACTCCGAGGACAGTCTCGTCGCCCTGGCCGAGTGGGGCGATGTCGGCCAGGGCAGGCGTTGGCGCCTGTTCCGTGTCTTCAGCGAGGCGGCCACGAGCTTGCGGGGAGACCGGCGGTTGCAAAGCGAGCGCCAATGACTTACTAGTGAGTTCATTAGTAACTCAACATGCTTCGACAAGCTCAGCATGAACGGGAATCATGGAAAGTTTCGATTCCCCTACCGTTCGCCCTGAGTCAGTCGAAGGGTGAACGGTGAGCTTTTCGGCCGGCCCTGTCCTCTTACTTACGAACTCCTTAATAAGCATAGCTTGGGAGTCAAGCTACGCGAGCGCAGGAAGCCGCGCTACCATGGTTGAGAGAAGGAGGACTGACTTGTGAGCACGACAACAGCGGCTGAGATGACCAACGGTGCGGTTGACAGTTGGGTTAACGAAGTGGCGAAGCTCTGTCGCCCCGACGACGTGGTGTGGTGCGACGGATCCGAAGACGAGCGCGAGCGGCTCACGCAGGCGGCGGTTCGCAGCGGCGAGTTGATCCCCCTCAATCAAGGCAAGCTTCCCGGCTGTTATCTCCACCGCAGCGACCCCAACGACGTCGCGCGCACGGAGCATCTCACGTTCGTCTGCACGCCCCAAAAAGATGATGCCGGGCCGACCAACAATTGGATCGCGCCCGCCGAGGCCTATAACAAGCTGTCCAAGATCTATGGCGGCGCCATGGAAGGGCGGACCATGTATGCCGTCCCGTTTCTCATGGGATCCCCCGGCTCGCGTTTCAGCAAGGTCGGCATCCAGGTCACCGACAGCATCTATGTCGTGCTCAACATGCGCCTGATGACCCGCATGGGCAAGGTGGCGCTCGAACACCTCGGCGGCTCGGACGATTTCACCCGCGGGCTTCATGCCAAAGCGGATCTCAGCGTCGAGCGGCGCTACATTTGCCATTTTCCACAGGACAACACGATCTGGAGCGTCGGATCGGGCTACGGCGGGAACGCGCTTCTGGGGAAGAAGTGTCTTGCGCTTCGCATCGCCAGCTACCTGGGCCGTCAGGAGGGTTGGCTTGCCGAGCACATGCTGATCGTCGGAGTAGAGAGCCCGGATGGCGAGGTCACCTACATCTGCGGCGCGTTCCCGAGCGCCTGCGG
Source organism: Deltaproteobacteria bacterium (assembly GCA_016183075.1). Taxonomy (GTDB): domain Bacteria; phylum Desulfobacterota; class Binatia; order UBA9968; family UBA9968; genus 2-12-FULL-57-22. The sequence continues at coordinate 1,725 of JACPFH010000518.1, forward strand.
CAAGACCAATCTCGCCATGCTCGTGCCGCCGAAATCGATGAAAGGCTGGAAAGTTCACACGGTAGGCGAGGACATCGCGTGGTTGCGCGTCGGGGCCGACGGCCGGCTTTGGGCGATCAATCCAGAGGCCGGTTTCTTCGGCGTGGTGCCTGGGACGAGCTCGAAGACCAACGCCAACGCGACGAAGATGATCCAGAAAAACACGATCTACACCAACGTGGCGATGAAGCCCGACGGCACGGTCTGGTGGGAGGGACACGATGACCCGCCGCCAAAGCAGGCAACCGACTGGCGCGGGCGGCCGTGGACCCCGGACAAGGGCGAGCCGGCAGCCCATCCCAACAGCCGCTTCACCGTCGCTGCGGAGCAGTGCCAGGCTATCTCGCCCAAATGGCAGGATCCCGAAGGCGTGCCGATCAGCGCGATTCTTTTCGGCGGCCGTCGACAGTCGCTCGTGCCTCTTGTTTACGAGTGCTTCGACTGGCAACACGGAACGTTCCTCGGCGCTACGCTCGCTTCCGAAACCACCGCCGCTGCAACCGGCAAGGTCGGTGTAGTCCGCCGGGATCCGATGGCGATGCTGCCCTTCTGCGGCTACAACATGGCGGATTACTGGGGCCACTGGCTTTCCATGGCCAAGCGAGCCTCGAAGCCACCGAAGATTTTCCGCGTAAACTGGTTTCGCCGGGACGGAAAAGGCAGGTTCATTTGGCCCGGCTTCGGCGAAAATCTGCGCGTGCTCCAGTGGATCATCGAGCGCTCGAAGGGAGCCGGTAAGGCCGAGGAAACGCCCATCGGGTATCTCCCGACGCCTTCGGCGCTGAATCGGAACGGACTGGAAATGTCGGACGGCGCGCTGAAGGAGCTGTTCGCGGTTGACCGAGAGAGCTGGCGCGCGAATCTGAAGAGCCAGGCCGAGTTCTTCGAAAAATTCGGCGACCGGCTGCCCGCCGGCATCCGCGAGGAGCAGGAGGCGCTTGCCAAGCGGCTCAAAGCGAAGTAGCCGCCCGCAGAACTGTTTTTTTCTTTCCAGACACGGCGTCGTCTTCCTCTTTTTTCTTTGCAGGTGCAGCGATGCTGGCGAAGCGGCAAAGTCGTTGCGCAAAAGCCTTGAGCGCTTAAAAAAGTCGTGCATCCAAGGAACTCCGCCGCCGGTTGGGAATAAAGGCCTTTCAGGGGGAAAGGGGCCTCGGGAAAGGTCGAAAGGGGTCAAGTCCGCTCTTAGCTCTTTTGAGTCCGGAAGGGGAAAGAGGACATTCTGGTTTTTCGATTTCCGTGCTTTAGTCGGGACAAGGCGCTACGTTTGAGTCGATCGGGAGGCTCATCAATCGCGACAAGGCCAGCCTCGACATCTTCTGGTTCAGAGATGAAAACCTCGAAGAGTCCGACAACCTCGCCGATCCCGATGTCCTCGCCCAGGAGATCGTTAGTGGCATGAGCGCCCATAACGGCGCAATAGGAGAAATAGACATGCAGCAACAGAATGGTCAGAAAAAGCTGGCCGTACTAATCGATGCAGACAATACTCAGCCTGCGATCATTGATGCGTTACTGGCAGAAATTGCAAAATATGGTGTTGCAAGTGTCAGGCGCATCTACGGTGATTGGACCACCCCTAATTTGAGGGGATGGAAGGATGTTCTTTTGGAACAAGC
>JACPFH010000519.1 GCA_016183075.1 Deltaproteobacteria bacterium
CTTCGCTCCGGGACCGGGAGTCCCTTGTGGTGGAGAGGAGGAGGGCCGAGCGGGTTCCCTGGAGCGGAGCATGGACGGAGCAGCGGGTACCGACCGAGGACCGCGCCGGATGAAAGCCGGAACTGACAGCTTTCGTGGGCTACTTCGGAGGGAATTCCGGAAGCTTTGTCCGAGCGCGGGCCCGGTGGGTCGCGTGGCGGAGTCCGTGGAGCGAAGGGAGCCCCGAGGCACACCCGGTGGGGAACCACACTTTTCGCACCAGAGCCCGGAACTTTTGTCCCAATCTGGAGTCTAAGCTAATTGAAGCGTAGGCACGAGGAGATGGCGCCGGCTCAGGACCCGGATGCGGACCTCGTCAGACGGGTCCGTGAAGGAGAGCGCGCGGCATTCGATGACCTGGTTGTCAAATACCGCAACCGGGTTATGGGTATTGCCGTGCGCATGCTCTCCGACCGGGCTGAGGCAGAAGACGTAGCCCAAGACATTTTTGTCAAAGCCTATCGCGGCCTCAGCGGATTTCAGGGGGAGGCGCTTTTTTCCACCTGGCTTTATCGGATAGCCGCCAACGGCTGCTTGAACCACCGCAAGAGACGCAGGCCGGAGCGTTACTTGCCTGCGGATGATCCGGCGCTGAGCCCGCCCGATTTTGCCTCGAATCCGCAGGTTCTTGTCGAGGAAAGACAACTCAAGCTCCTTGTTGAAAAGTCGATTCAAAATCTGCCCGAGGAGCAGCGGATAGTATTGATCTTGCGCGATATCGAGGGGTTGACTTACGAAGCTATCGCCGAGGCCTTGGCAGTGGAGCTAGGAACGGTTAGGTCGAGACTCTACCGGGCCCGGATGGCGCTCCAGGGCATGGTGAAAGAGCTTGTTTTCCCGGATCTTAAAGGGGGTGAAACGCTATGAGCTGCGAAGAGATCCGCGAGCTACTTTCCGAGTACCTTGACAACCGCCTGTCAGCCCCGCAGGCCAACTTCTTGGACAAACACCTGGAAAGCTGTTCGGAGTGCCGGCGGGAGACCGAGGCTTTGCGCAAGACCGTATCCCTGTTGGGCTCGCTGGACGAGATCGAACCTTCCGCGGATTTCCTGCGTGGAATAAACAGCAAAATAGTTGCGCGCGAGTGGTCGATACGGATCTGGGCGTGGCTGTTCGAGCCAATCAAAATTAAAGTTTCGCTTGAGGTTACGGCTTTAATCATCTTAGGTTTCTTGGGTTTTCATCTGACAACAACTCCGGAGCTTTCACCGCCAAAGAAATTGCCAGCGACATCGAGGGAGCCGGAGCGGCGAGCGGACTCGGGCCGCCGCGATGCCTCAGGGAGAGCGAGCCGAACGGAAGAGAGCTACCGTGCCGCTGGGCCGAAGACCTCTCCGCCTGCAAAGGAAGAGCGGGCAGACGCCTCGCCTTTGGCGCCGGCTGAGCAACCGGCGAGCGAGCTGAGGAGTCAGGCGCCTGAACCACCGGTGCGAGAAATCGTGACAGAGGACGTCAGGTTTTACCAGGAAAGAGCAAAAGCCTTCTTGGTGGAGATGGGAGGGGTGGTCGTGCACGAACAGGACCTGCCCGGCGACGGTTTGCTTCTGACCGTCGAGATGCCGCAGTCCCTTCAGGCGGAATATTTGGCGCGCTTAAGCGCTGAAGCCGAGACGGCATCCAGGAAGCCCATCGCTCGTGATGGGGCTCTGAGCGCCGCAGGGAAGGTTGAGAAGAAGGCTGTGGACGAGATACAGGGAGCACGCGCACCAAAGGATGAGCCCAGGGCGACCCTTCAGCTTCGAATCCTGCGCAAAAAGTAGCCGGAACTTTTTCCTCCGGCCGCGGTCTAACAGGTTGCGGAAAAACTCGCCGTTCACCCTTCGACGGGCTCAGGGCGAACGGTCGATACCTTGAAATTACTGAGTCTTTTCCGTTCATGCTGAGCGTGTCGAAGCATGAAATCACTTTTCCGCAACCTGGTAAGCGAAGAGAGAAACCCTCAGCGGCGGGAGGACAGGATGAAAAAGATTGCTATCTGGCCGGTCGTTTTGTTGGCCTTCCTCTTAGTTCTCAGGCGGGAACATCCTCTGCAGGCCAAGTCCGGCGGTCCCGATGGAGTTTCGTCGGTCACTCAAGAACAACAGAAGAGCGTCTCCTTGACCGTTTACAACCAGGACCTGGGATTGGTTAAGGACCAGCGGGAGATCCGTCTGAGCACCGGCATGCACGAAATGCGGTTCATGGACGTGGCCGCGAGGATCAACCCGACAACCGTTCACCTCAAATCCCTCACCGATCCCCAGGGCGTGCGCATCCTGGAGCAGAACTACGAATACGATCTGCTCAACCCGCAAAAACTCCTGGACAAATATGTGGGAAAGAAAGTCAAGATCCTGGACAAGAACTACTACACGGGACAGGAGAGAGTCGTGGAGGCGACGCTGCTCAGCACCAACGGCGGCGCGATTTACCAGGTCGATGGCTCGATTCACCTGGGACATCCGGGGCGCGTCATTCTGCCGGAGATACCGGAGAATCTCATCGCAAAGCCAACGCTAGTTTGGCTGCTGCAAAACCGCCTCTCCCGCGGGCAAACAGTCGAGGCCTCCTATCTGACGGCAGGCATGTCCTGGCGGGCGGACTACGTGTTCGTCCTGAATTCCCGCGATAGCGGGGGAGACCTTTCCGGATGGGTCACCATCGACAACAAAAGCGGAGCGAGCTACAGAGAAGCGACTTTGAAGCTCGTCGCAGGCGATATACACCGAGCGGCCGGTCGAAGGGAACTCCATGGCGTCATGTTACGGGCGGCGAAAGCCGCCGTCAGCCAGGACCAAATTAGAGAGTTCACGCAGGAAGGCTTCTTCGAGTACCATCTCTACACGTTGCAAGGCGAGAGCACGATCAAGGACAATCAGACCAAGCAGCTCAATCTCCTGAGCGCCGCCGATATCCCGGTGAAGAAGCAGTTCATCTTTTACGGCGCGCAGAATTATTATCGAAACCGCTACGGGGTGCCGATATCGAACCAGAAGGTGGGCGTGTATCTGGAGATCGCCAACAAGAAGGAAAACCGCTTGGGGCTGCCCCTCCCCAAGGGAATCGTGAGGGTATACAAAGCCGACGACGGCGGCAGTCTTCAGTTCGTCGGCGAGGATTGGATCGATCACACGCCGAAGGACGAGAAGGTCAAGATCAAGATGGGCGAGGCCTTCGACGTGGTGGGCGAGAGAATTCAAAGAGACTGGCGCGCGATCGCCGGTAGTGTTTACGAGGTTGAGTGGGAGATCAAGCTGCGGAACCACAAAAACGAAGATGCCCGGGTGCAAGTGATCGAGCCCATTCCCGGCGACTGGGAGGTGCTGCGCTCTTCCCATGCTTACGAAAAGATCGAGGCCCACACCTTGCAGTACCAGGTCGATGTCCCCAAAGACCGCGAGGTAAAGATCAACTACCGGGTCAGGATCAGGTTCTAGACTCTCTTTTCGATCGTCGCCTTTGCTCCAGCGCCTCAAGCCGGGCCTTGAGATCGGCATATCTCCCGCGGTATTGACGGTGACACTTTTACGGGCTACACAATGTGTGACTGGAGGTGTGGTATGAAAGCCAAGACTTACCCCAAGACGGTTCGTCGAAGCGTGGCGCTGCCGCGTCAACTCGTCGACGAGGTGAAGGCAGCCGCCCCGCCTGAGCTGCGTGAAAACCTCAACCGGCTCGTCACTATAGCGCTGCAGGAATATGCGGCTAAGCGCAAGGAACGGGCCTTCGAGGAGGTCATGGCCCAAATGGCCGCCGACTCAGCGATCCGAGCCGAGTGCGCGGCCATATCGAAAGAGTTTGCAGTCGCTGAGACCGATGGGCTGAAGAATGATTAGCCGCGGCCAGATTTATTTCGTTAACCTGGATCCGACAAAAGGCCGAGAACAGGCCGGTCGCCGGCCCGTCCTGGTCGTTTCCGCAGACGCCATTAACCGGCAGCCTTTGATTGTCACCGTGATCGTCGGCACCGATGCGAGGAACGTGCCCCGTGATTATCCCACGAACGTGCGCGTGACTAGAAAGGAATCTGGTCTTCCTATGGATACCGTCTTTCTCTGTTTCCAGGTTCGCTCCCTGGACCCGGCCCGTTTCTATGACCCCAAGACTCGCCGTCCCAATCTCGCAGGAAATCTCCCAGCCGCTCGCATGGCGGATGTAGATAGAGCCCTAAGGCTGGTGTTGACCTTGTAAAGTCTACTTCCCGCTTCTGGGTTTCCAGTGGGTGACCCGAACATCTTGTGGATGGTTGTACTCATGGAGATGATGCCTTCTACCGAGGATACAAATCCAGCCCGCCGCAATGGAAGTAGATCGCCGTTCGGTAGTGCTCGCGGTTGCGAAACCCGCAGGCCATCTCCTTGACCATCTGGATCTTGCTGTTGAGCCC
>JACPFH010000520.1 GCA_016183075.1 Deltaproteobacteria bacterium
ACGAGCAGGAAGGCCGCGGACGTCCGATTACAAACGCTACGACTCATGGCACAAACCCATCGGCCGCGGCCTGATGGCTCGGCCCCCGAGGAGCTTTCGAGCGAATACGACGGGCATAAGCCTCTGGCATGTGAATACGACAAAAAAGCTCCCGCCGTGGCGGGAGCTTTTCGCCCCGCGCGGAAAAAACAAAAACCTTCGCTTCTCGGACTGCCTAGGCGGCCTTGTGATAGAAAGTCTCGGAGACAGTTCTCCCCATCTCCCACATCTCGTCGGCGAAGAGAACGAGAAGATCATCCAGAGTAACCATGCCGACAGGCTTGTCGCCGCCGTCGACGATCGGCATCCGCCGTACGTGGAGAGCGTGCATGAGAGTTGTCAGGTCATGCAAGTTCTTATCTACCGAGATGCAGGCCGGATTCGGCGTCATGATTTCGCCGACCTTGGTTTGACGCGGATCCTTGCCCGCGCCTGTCGTTTTGAGAGCGATATCCCGGTCGGTGAGGATGCCGCTCAATTTTCCGTCTTCCTGGGCGACCAGGCAGCCGATATTCTCGTCCTTGAGAAGCTGGCACGCCTCGTAAACCGTGCTGCGCGGGGAAATCGTAACCACAGGACGCCTGCAAAACATTTCTAGTGACATGGTGCACCTCCTTTCTAATCGTACATCGTTTGGCAATTTTCGTGCCAGCCTGTTTTCGTGAAAACACCTGGCAACGGAGCCAGAATTATCGCAAAAGTGATTCAAACTCGCGCCATTTTCTTCTTATCCGCGCGAAATCTCCCGCCATTGCTTCTTTCCCCATACGGACAATTCACCTTCAGGACGAAATCGTCTCGCCTCCTTATTCGCATCGTTCTTTAACTTGCAGCCAATTCTGCTCAGCCAGCCTGTTTGCTCGCTTCCCATTGCCACAGGTCTCGCCAAACCCCGTCGACCGCCGCCTCGCAGAAGGGGCAGTGCCCGTCCTTTATAGCATTCCACTTGACCCCGAAACCCCATCTTTCTATGAGCGTTTCTCCACAACGATAGCACTCGGTATTCTCGTGCAGGTTTCCCGGAATATTCCCGCAATAGACATAGCGAAGGCCTGCATCCTTTCCTATTCGCCGGGCGCGCTCGAGCGAGTCCGGCTCCGTCGGGGCCACATCCATCATGCGGTACGCAGGGAAAAAAGCGCTCAGGTGCCACGGGATCTCTTCACCCACGCTTCTGAGAAACGATGCAATCTGTCTCAGCTCCTCATCGGAATCGTTGTGTGCCGGGATGACCAGCGTAGTCACCTCGATCCATATCCCCATCTCTCTCATCAACCGGATGGTTTCGAGCACGGGTTCCAGCTTCGCGCCGCAGATCCTGCGGTAACGTCTATCGTCAAAGCCCTTGAGATCCACGTTGGCTGCGTGCAGATAAGGCCGGATCATCTCCAGCGCCTCCGCCGTCATATACCCGTTGGTCACGAAGATATTCTTGAGCCCCCTGGACGAAGCCAGCTTCGCCGTATCGTAAGCCAGCTCGAAAAAGACGGTGGGCTCGGTGTACGTGTATGCGATCGAGGCGCAGCCGGTCGCGAGCGCCTCGCGCACGATGGCCCCAGGTGTGATCTTGCGGCCCAGGACCAACCCCTTTCGGTCTTTCGGCATCTGAGAGATCTCCCAGTTCTGACAGAAGCGACAGTGGAAATTGCAGCCCACGGTGGCGATCGAGAACGACCCTGTTCCGGGCAGAAAGTGAAACAATGGCTTCTTCTCTATAGGATCGATGTTGGCCGAAACGACCCGATCATAAACCAGCGTATGAAGCGTTCCTCCCCGGTTCTCTCTCACCCCGCAGATGCCGATCAGTCCCGGATGTATGACGCAGCGGTGCGCGCAGAGGTTGCAGACGACCTTTTGACCTTCTTTCGTTTCGTAGAGCAAAGCCTTTTTCATTTCTTACGCGCTCTGATGGAGCAACTTTAATGCCAAGGGCAGCGCTTCAGACGCCTTACCGCTTGAGACTTCTAAGACCGTGCGCGCCGGTCGCGCTTGCGCGTAACTGCTCGCCTTGCCATTTTTGATAAGCGAAAGAGAAAAAGCATCGCACGGTTGAGAAAACGGTCAAAGCTTGCAGACGAGAGGACCCGGAAAAGCCTTCTCGAATCTTGCCGGTTTGTGGAATAACCCTTGTTGACGTAATTGCTGGCACGCAGATTGGAATGAACCCGCGTAC
>JACPFH010000558.1 GCA_016183075.1 Deltaproteobacteria bacterium
GATGAGAGGTTGTGGCGGGGTGAGGAGTGGCTTCCCTTGAGGCCCAAGACTTTTCAAGTGCTGCGCTGTTTGGTGGAACAGCAGGGGCGGGTGGTAAGTAAGCAAGCGCTCTTGCAGGCAGTGTGGCCCGGGGTACATGTGAGTGACGGCGGGCTGAGGGTATGTATACGCGAGATACGAGAAGCCCTGGGGGATGACCCCGCATCCCCGCAATTCATAAAGACGGAGCCCCGCCGGGGATATCGGTTCATAGGGAAGGTCGTAGGTAAAAGGGAAAAGGTTATAGGGGAAACCCTACCACCCACACCCTATCACCTATCCCCTACTACCAGTCTTGTAGGACGGGAGGCGGAGTTAAAGCGCCTGCAAGGGCTGCTGGAGAAGGCCGTGGGCGGGAACAGGCAGGTGGTGTTTGTGGCGGGAGAGGCAGGGATAGGCAAGACGACCTTGGTAGACGCCTTTATCGCGCAGGTAACTTGCCCCGCTCCAGGGCACCCACAAGGGGGTGCCCCTACAGCCAGGCAATCGGATATCTGGTTTGGACGAGGGCAGTGCATAGAAAACCACGGGGCGGGAGAGGCCTACCTGCCGGTGTTGGAGGCTCTGGGACACGTATGCCATCAGCCCGGGGGAGAGGATCTCATCAGGCTCTTTGCCCGCTATGCGCCGATGTGGTTGGCGCAGATGCCATGGCTCATCAGCGAAGGTGAACTTGACGCGCTGCAACGAAAAATCCAAGGGGCCAGCCCGGAGCGAATGCTGCGGGAGATGGCCGAAGCAGTGGAAGCGCTGACAGCCGGCAAGGCGCTGGTGCTCTGGCTCGAGGATCTGCAGTGGAGTGATTATTCGACCTGGGGCTTGGTCTCGTACTTGGCGCAGCGGAGAAAGAGCGCGCAACTTTTGGTGATCGGTACCTATAGGCCATTGGAAGCGATTACCAGTCCGCAACTGCTGGGAAGAAAGGTCGTCCAGGAGCTCCAACGCCGCGGGCAGTGTGAGGAGATGTGGCTGGAGTGTCTCGCAGAGGAGGAGGTAACGGAGTATCTGAAAGCGAGATTTCCCCTATGGACGCGTGGCGCCGTACCCGTAGAGACGTTGGCGCAGATAATCCACAGGCGCACGGAGGGCAATCCGCTGTTCATGGTCAACATGGCGGATTATTTGGTAAGGCAAGCAATGATGGTTGAGGAGGACGGGAAGTGGGAGTTGAAAGTGGGATTGGAGAGAGTGGATACGGGAATACCTGCTGGTCTGCGCCAGATGATCGAGAGGCAGGTAGATGACCTAAAGGTGGAGGAGAAGCGAGTGCTGGAGGCAGGCAGTATGGCCGGGGTGGAGTTTTGTGTGGCCGAGGTGGCAGCAGGGATAAAGAGGGAGGTCAGTGAGGTGGAGGAGGTGTGTGAGGAGTTGACGCGCCGGGGACAGTTCTTACGGTCAAGGGGAATGGAGGAATGGCCAGACGGGACTGTTGGAGGACGCTACAGCTTTGTCCATGCGTTATATCAAAGCGTGTTGTATGAAAGGCTGGCAGAAGCCCGGCGGATACGACTGCATTCGCTTATCGGGGAGTGGAGAGAGGATGGATATAGAGAACGAGTAGGAGAGATCGCGAGGGAGTTGGCCGTGCAGTTTGAGAGGGGGCGGGACTGCGATCGGGCGGGGCGGTACTTAGGGCTAGCGGGGGAAAATAGTCTGCGACGACATGCCTATCGGGAGGCGGTGAACGACCTGACCAAGGGTTTGGAATTGCTCAAGACTCTACCGGACACCCCTGCGCGCACCCAGCAAGAGCTGCTGCTGCAAATCGCTTTCGGCGCTTCGTTGATGGCAATTAAGGGCTATGCAGATCCGGAAGTGGGAAAAGCTTACGGCCGGGCTCGAGAGCTGTGCCGGCAAGTAGGGAATACTCCCCAGCTTTTCCCGGCGCTTTGGGGGCTGTGTGCATTCTATCTACTCCGCGCGGAGCTACAAACAGCGCGTGAGCTGGGGGAGCAGTTCTTCAGCCTGGCCCAGAGCGCACAAGACCCGGCCCTCCTTCTGCCGGCTCGCGATGCGTTGGGAGCGAGCTTGTTCTGGCGAGGGGAGTTGGCTGAAGCCAGGGCACATGACGAGCAGGGGATTGCTCTCTACGATCCCAAGCAACACCACTCCCTCGTTTTTCTCTATGGATATGACCGCGGCGTGCTTTACCTCGCTAGCACCGCCCGGCATCTACACGCGCTCGGCTATCCGGACCAGGCCCTGAAGCGGAACCAAGAAGCTCTTGCCTTGGCCCGTGAGCTGGCTCACCCTTACAGCCTGGCCATCGCTCTGAACTTTTCTGCGATGCTCCATCAGTTCCGCCGCGAGGGACAAGCCGCTCAGGAGCAGGCCGAGGCGGCCATCGCGCTCTCGACGGACCAGGGGTTTCCGCTCTGGGCCGCGTTTGGGACTATGCTACGGGGCTGGGCACTGACCGAGAGAGGAAAGGGAAAGAAGGGAATAGCGCAGATGCGCCAAGGCCTGGATGCGTTTGCGGCCACGGGAGCAGAACTGACTCGATCGTATTTTCTTGTCCTTCTGGCCGAGGCATATGGGAAGGCAGGAGGGACAGAGCAAGGCCTTACGCTGCTGGCCGAGGCGCGGGACTTTGTGGACAAACACGGGGAGCGTTTCTACGAGGCTGAGATATATCGGCTGAAGGGGGAGCTGCTGCTGAAGATCGAAGATAGAAGATCAGAGATGTGTTTTAGCCAGGCCATCGAGATTGCCGGTCGTCAGGGTGCGAAATTTCTCGAGCTGCGGGCTGTAACGAGCTTGAGTCGGCTCTTACAGAAGCAGGGGAAGAAAGAAACAGCCCGGAAGTTACTGGCAGAAAGCTACGGCTGGTTCACCGAGGGATTCGACACTCCGGATTTAAAGGAGGCCAAAGCTTTGCTGGAGGATTTGGACCTGTCCGTCCATGGTAAGACTTAAAAGGAAAGGGTTTCGTCATTCCCCTCGCGTGGATTCCCGCCTGCGCGGGAATGACGCTCGATGCCCGCCGGAGTCTGCCCCCGACGCCGATCGGGGGCGGGCATGACGGAGACGGGCCATCGAGTGGACTGCAATTTCCACTTACCAACGAACTCCTTAGTATATTCCTACATCTAGGAAAAAAGGGCCTCCCTGCTCTTACGTTTAAGAACCCCCACAAGCGATGCCAATCGGATAGTGGCTCTTAAAGTCGTCGGGTTGACGGCATGAGAATTGCTCAAATCGCCGGTAACGCAGGCTTGGAGGGAAAGTATGTACAGGATTTGCATCGATGTCGGCGGGACCTTCACCGACTGTTTGACTTTGGACGAGACGGGAGACCTTCAGGAGTTCAAGTCGCCAACCACTCCGCAAGATCCCTCGGTGGGCTTCCTTACCTGCTTGAGCAAAGCCGCTAGACACTACGACCAGCCCCTCGCTTCCTTTCTCGCCAACGTTCAACTGCTCATCCACGGCACGACCCTCGCCACCAACACCCTCATCAACGAGAACGGCGCCAAGACGAGAGACCTGCGCCTGGAGGTCGAAGAGCGCACGCTCTACAACGGCGAAATCCTCACGGCGCTAAACGAGGCCGAGTTGCAACAAGCCATCGCGCGCCTCAAAGAAAACGCAGTCCAGTCCGTGGCGATCTGTTTCCTGCATTCCTATGCGAACCCCGCGCACGAGCAGCGAGCCGCGGAGATCTGCAAGGCGTCTTTTAACGGCGCCTATGTGACGGCCTCGCACGACATTCTGCCGGTGTGGCGCGAGCACGAGCGGTTTTCAACGACCGTCGTTTCCGCCTACGTGGGGCCGGTGGTCGAGCGCTACCTGCGGGCGCTGGAGAAGCGGCTTCGGGAGTCCGGATTCTACGGCAACCTCCTCATGATGCTCTCCAGCGGGCTGGTGGAGAGTCTTGAGCACTGCATCCCGCGCGCCGTCTATCTCATCGGCTCGGGACCAGCCGCCGCTCCCGCCGGGGCGCTCTATCTGGGCTCGGCCCTGGATCACCAAAGCCTCCTGTCCATCGACATGGGAGGCACCTCTTTTGATGTCTGCTTGATCCGGCAGGGAGAGATCCCCACCACCACGGAGAGCTGGATCGGGGACGAACGGGTTGCGATCAAGCTGGTCGATATTCACTCTGCCGGCGCCGGAGGCGGCTCGATCGCGTGGATCGACTCCCTCGGCCTCCTGCGGGTCGGACCTCAATCGGCGGGCGCCGAGCCGGGGCCCGCCTGTTATGGCAAAGGAGGCGAGAGACCCACGGTTACCGATGTTGATGTGACGTTGGGTTACGTCCCGGCGGATTATTTCCTGGGCGGGGAGATTCCCCTGGATACGCAACGCGCTGCTGAGGCCATTCAAAGCGTCGCCGCGCCGCTCAACATGTCGATTCCTCAGGCTGCGCAGGCCATTTTTACCACTGTAAACTCCTTCATGGCAGACCAGATCACCGAGGTCTCCACCCGTCGAGGTTATGATGTTCGCGACTTCACGCTCGTGGTGGGGGGAGGAGCCGGCCCCATCCACGCCGCCTTCATCGCCGATCTGCTTGGCATCCCTACGGTCGTGGTCCCATCCGTGGCCGCTGCCTATTCCGCTTTCGGAATGTTCGCCATGGACATCGGTCGCAATTTCGCCCGCTCTTACTTTTCGCGGGCGGAGCATATCGACCTGGATCGACTCAACCGGCTCTTCGCGGAAATGGAGCAAGAGGCTCTCGAATCCTTCCGGTCGATGGATGTCCGTCCCGACCAGGTCGTCTTTTACCGCACGGCCGACATGCGTTATATCGGGCAGTTCCACGAAGTCGAGGTGGAAATGGCGACGGGAAAGCTGTCCCGCCGCGAGACAGAGGCTGCTCTGGAAAAATTCCATGAAAGACACGAGGAGCTTTACACTTTCAAGATGCCGTGGAGAGGAGTTGAGTTCCTTAACTTCCGCCTTCGGGCCGTTGCTCCCAAGGCGCCCTTTCACCTGCGCGACCTTCCCCACGGAAGCGCCGATGCTTCAGCGGCTCTGAAAAGACGCCGATCCTGTTGGTTCAACGGCGAAAAGGTGGAGACCCCCGTGTATGACGGGAACAGGCTCCGCGCCGGAAACCAATTCCACGGACCCGCGGTCATCGAAGAGAGCACGACGACCGTGGTCATCCCGGCTTCTTTCGCTTGCTCCGTGGATCGCTGGAAAAACTATGTGCTCAGCCGGTCGAGTCAGACATGAAACGAGGATTCCGCTGGAAAACCCTCGTTCACCCTTCGACAAAGCTCAGGACGAACGGGAATTAAATTGGTAGCGTTGACGATTTTCCGTTCATGCTGAGCCCGTCGAAGCATGGTGGAGCCGTTTTTAAGCAGTATGATGCGAGGAGAAAGTCTATGACACAGCGAAGCGTAGATCCCATCACTCTTTCCACTATATGGCACACCTTTCAAAGCACTTGCCGCGAGATGCGTTACGTCCTGGATCGCACGGC
>JACPFH010000532.1 GCA_016183075.1 Deltaproteobacteria bacterium
GGCGGAAGCCGCGGCGCTCATCCGGGCCCGCTACAAGCTTCGCCTGCCCGACGCCCTGCAGGTCGCGGCCGCAATTCAGGGAGGGGCGACTCTTTTTCTTACTAACGACGGGCGCATCAAGAAGGTCGAAGGCATCGAGACCGCGGTGCTGGACGATTATATTCGTCAATAAAAACAATGTTCATTTTTTCCGTCGCATAATCCAAAACCTGTGCTGAGCGTAGTCGAAGCATCGAAAATCGCTCGACTGAACTCACGACGAAACCCAATCACCCAAGCAACTAACAAGAGAAGACGGCATAGCGAGAAGAGTGGCGGCGGAAATTTCTGGCATTTTTAAACGGGCCTTGACATCCGGCGCATGTAGTCTTGCCACGCGGCGAGAAAATCTTCGTGAAAATACAGGGGTTCCGCGGTCGGCGTTCCCGCCTGGGTACAGAAGGGCTTGGCCGCGAGGATCTTCGCCTTGGCCTGCTGCGGGCTGACACCTTTAAAGATGAAATAGGCCAAGGCCACCGATACGGAGCGGGAGTTGCCCTCGGCGCAGTGGACGAGGACTCGGGTGCCCCGCGAGACGTGCCGATCCAGCCATTCCACGCATTCCCAGACCTTGGACAGGGGAAAGGGTTGTTGGTCAGGAAAACCCTTGTGACAGAAATCAATCGTCCTTGGAAGCGCGTAGGGCTGGTCCTCACAGAGGTTGAGGATAGCCATCGATTCGTCTGCCAGCTCCACAGAACTCAGCCCACCGATGGCGAGTCGCTCCGTGACCCAGTACATCTTTACGCCTCCATTTGGGGCCTTGGCAGCTCAATCCAAAAACGGCTGCCCTTCCCGACTTCTGATTCCACGCCTGCACTTCCTCCCATCCACGCCATCCCTCTGGCTACAATGGCCAGACCGATCCCGTATCCGGCGTAAGCACGACCGTGCAAGCGCTCGAAGATTCGAAAAATCCGTTCTTGATCTGCCCGAGCGATCCCGATCCCATTATCTTCTACCCAAAGCCTCACGAACGACTCTCTCTCTTCTGCCCGTACGCGGATCTGCGGCGATAGTCCGGGCTGCACAAACTTGACCGCATTGGAAAGAAGGTGCCCGAGAATCTCAACCAAAGCAACGCGATCCGCCACAACCTCAGGCAAAGGCTTTTGGAGATCGACTTGCGCGCTGCTCCGCCGGAGCTGTTCGGCAAGCCTCCTCAACACCTCAGGCATTAGCGACTCCAGGCTCCACCGCTCAAGGTTAGGCTCGACTCGGCTGAACCTGCCGTAAGCAAGTAAGCCTTTGATCAGCGTGTCCATGTTGTCCGCATAGTCGATAATGCTCTGGATGTGACCCAGGCTCCGCAGGTCCATCCTTTTCGCGAGATCCCTGTGAAGCATCTGGCTCAGCCCCGCGATGGACACAAGGGGGGATCTCAGATCATGCGCTACTCTGAAAGAGAAGGACTCAAGCTCGGCAGCGTACTGCCTAAGCTGTTCCTCAACCCGCTTGCGCTCGCTGATGTCTATGATGGAGGCCAGCACTAAACCCCCTCGTTCGGCCGCGAGCGGGTTGAGACCGATCTCGACCGGCACTTCCGAGCCATCCTTGCGCCGCCCGTAAAGATCACGGCCGGCTCCTATCGGCCTGGCTTGCCGAGCTTGTGCGAACTCGAACCGATAACGAGGGTGCCTGTCCCGGAACCTGTCGGGGACGAGAAGCTCGACGGGCGTGCCCAGAAGCTCGTCGCGCTTGGCGAGAATGATCTTCCCGTCCTGATCGACCATCACCATGCCGTTAGGAGCCGACTCCACTACCAGGCGAAACCTCTGCTCCAACCGCTTGCGCTGCGAAACCCCAGCCGCGAGGGCCATGACTGTGACCGAGATGATGCACATAAAAAGCGCAAGCAGCAGGAACGATTCGTGCTGAGAGCCTCGGACAAAAGGACCTGCGCCGCCCAGGGTTCCCCAGATGCCGACTGCGGCAGTCAAAAATG
This sequence comes from Deltaproteobacteria bacterium, assembly GCA_016183075.1. GTDB lineage: Bacteria > Desulfobacterota > Binatia > UBA9968 > UBA9968 > 2-12-FULL-57-22. Next base: position 1,985 of record JACPFH010000532.1, read on the forward strand.
TAACCGTGGCCGTCTCCCGCTGACCGAAGCGGAATGCCGCCCATATGAGGACCGTCACGTACAACAACGGCAGCGGATCTCGGACCGGCGACCAGCCGCCAAAAACGATCTGAGTGCCCACAACAAAAAAGAGTAGTAAAAAACCCGCCTCTACAAGCTGATTCCAAGTCCATCGAATCCGGGGGTTGAGGCCCCAAAGCAAAAGCAGAGGGGCGACGATGAGATCTCCCCCGGCATCGCCAAGCCACCAGGTAAACCAGACCGCTCCGTAATCCGACCAACTGGCGTAGCCGCCGAGAGAGAGGCTGGTCACGCCGAAGGTGGCGCTAACAGTTGTACTGAGCGCCGCCGCAAGGAATGTAAATTTGAAAACGTCCTCCGCCCGGTCGAAGGCGTTTACGCCGCCGCAAAACCGGCTTACCAGGTAAGCGCCCAAAATCCCTTCCAGCGTATTCCCTGAAGCGATCCCGAGCGCGGTTGCGGCGGTGCCGGCGGTAGTTACGTTGGCCAGGAATGCGCCCAGAAAAATACCGGGCCAGACCCGATATCCGAAAAGCAGGACAGCCGCCAGGGCGATTCCTGCGGGTGGCCAGACCGCGGTTGCGCTCGGATGGACCCGCGCCAGCCTTAACCCGAGATTGGCCGCGGCAAAGTAGACGATACCCAGAATGCCGATAAGGAGCCAAGTTGGAATGGAGCGGCGCTGGGACATCGGATGCTATCCTCTACGGACCGTGGAGTCCCACAGGCTTAGCCTATCCGTCGAAACCTCCTCAGGGGCCATCAGGCCGCGGCTGGTGGGCTAATCTCCCTTGGGGAGCGCGCTCTCGGCTGCGGCCGATGGGTTCGTGCCATCGGTCGTGCTGTTTGTGATCGGACGTCCGCAGCCTCGCTCGCGCTCCCCTCGGTCGCGCACAACCAAGTCCGTGGCCTTCTGCG
>JACPFH010000060.1 GCA_016183075.1 Deltaproteobacteria bacterium
GCCACGCCCAGGCCCAGCCAGACGATGAAAAGGGGCGCCACCACCGGTCGCGGGGTGGCATAGAGCCCAATGAGGACCGGGGAAAACATCTCGTCGAGCGTCCGGCTGAACGCGAGCACCGCCCCGCACGCGATGCCCGCCGCCGCCGCGAGGGCGTAACCGTAAACACCTTCCAGCGCGCTGTAGCGCAGGTGGATCCAAATCTCCCCGCCCCGGACGAGCTGAAGGAGTTCCTTGATGACTTCATCGGGACCGGTGAAAAAATACTTATCGTTGAACCATCGATCGATGACTTCCCACAGCAGGAGCCCCAGGGCCACGGAGCCGAGCCCGTGGATCAGCATGCGGTTGTGGCCGTACGCGGATTGCACCCAAGCCAAGAAAGTGAGGGGTCTGCCCCGCAAATATCAGCCTCCGTATTTTTTCTTAAACCACTCGAGGCCCTTCTGGTAAAGATCCGGCATGGAGAATGCGCGTGTGGGCGGGACTTTCGTGTCAGGGTCGATGGCTTTGGACCATTGCGCCGATTTGATGTACTCCTGAACCCCCTTCTCCGTATACTCGCAGTGCCGGGGGACGGATTTCTCTTGCGCTACTCCGAGGTCATACACTTGCCGGGCAACTTCCGGCTTGTTTTTCTGGAACTTGACCAAGACCTCGATCGTGCCTTCCCGATTCCGGTTGATGTAGTCACAGGCCCGAATCAGCGTCCCGACGATCTCGACCGCCTTTTGCGGGTTCCTTTCCACCCACTTTCTGTTCATCGCTATCTGCATCATCAGGAACTCTTGAAAAACCTCACTGGAACTTCCGAGGACGTTCAGTCCTTGCTCTTTGGCGATGAGCATGTTTCCGAGATCCAGGGAACCCACATGCACCTTGCCCGACTTCACCGATGCCAGACGCGCAGTCGAACCTCCGACCTTGACCAAACGAGCGTTCTTGATTCCCTGCTTCTCAAGGAGGGCAAGTGAAACGAATACGTTCGCTGACGTGGGTGAGCTGATCCCCACGAGCACGCCGTCCCTCGGCAGGTCTTTGTAGGAGCGCACGTTGGGACCCGAGATCAGATAGTAAGGAAGCTTGTTGAGGGTCGAGGCCACGAGGCGGATGTTGCTGTTCGGTTTGATCGCCTGCGGGATATTGTCGTCGGTATTGAAGAAGGGCAGATCTCCCTTCTCCAGCGCGAGCACCGCCGCTGATTCTCCGCCGGAGACGGAATAGATCGTGGCGTCGTATCCGATCTCCTTGAACCAACCACGATAAACCGCCACGCTTTCTACTACGGACGTGATGGACGCAGGGGAGGCTACGGGAATGCGGAGTTTTTCTTCCGCTCGGACTTGAGGTCGCGCGACCAGGAGGCCCCAGATGAGAAGGACACATAGAGCTATTCTCGTCCTCATGATAGGCTCCTTTCTGTGGCGATGTTGATTAGCTGCAACAATGGTTCGGTTGACATATCACGCGCTACGGTAACGCTGGCGCCGTTAACCCGTTATCCCTAAGCCTGCTATCTATAACCCCTCCGTCTTGCTGTCAACTCTTCCCGCGTGAGTGCGGGGATGGGTCAAATTCACAGCCGCTGTGGGCTTCTGATTCGGGACCGCAGCCACGGACGTAACTCCGTGGTACGGGGTTCACTGCGCCGCCGCCACCAAGGACAATTCGATGTTTTCTTCTCTGGCGAATGCTTCCAGGCGGTCTCGTAATGCGTGGAGCTGGAGTTTGGCGGGAACGGAGATTTGGGCTTCCAAACGAAATATGGGTGTCCCCGTGATCGGAGCCGCGTACGTTTTGGTCTCCATCGACTCGATGTTGATGCCGAAATGGCTGAGAATCCCGCTGAGCCTATAGACTACCCCGGGGTGGTCCATGCAAGATGCGCTAAGCGTATACGGCAGCGAGGCTCCCACCGGCTTTCTCGGCGCCGCGATTTTAACCGATATGCTCAAGCCCGTTTGGGCCTCGAGCTCACGACAGCCCTGGGCAACGCCCTGCAGAGCCTGGCTCTCCCCGGATACCAGAAGAATCAGCGCGAACTCCCCGCAGAAGACAGCCATTTTACTGTCTTCAATGTTGCACCCGTGCGTGAAAACAAACTCCGAGATCGTCTCCACCAGGCCGACCCGATCCGGTCCCACGGCGGTGAGTATAAGATTTTCCTTGGAGAAGCTCGTTTTTTCTTCCATGGGCTCAGTTCGTCCTACACGGGAAAGCCGTGCTTCCGCGCAAAAATCGTGGAGTCCCGATTGAGGAGCTGCAGGTAAATCCCGTTGGTCGGATCTTTGAAGTAGGTGCCGAGATCGCCCGGTCTGCGGTGCACCCCCCCTCCGAGTTCGTCGGCTTCCCTGATCCCTCTGCGATGGAGCTTATCGACGATCGCGTGGAAGTCGTCGTCGCTGACGCTAAAGGCGAAGTGCCTCTCGTCGTAGTAGGTTCTGGTGACCTCGCACAGCTCCTTGACCTGGTGGAGGATGATCGCTTGTCCGCTGGGAATGGCCAGGGTCGCCTTGTCCGCCTCTCGCTTGACGGGTTCCAAGTTCAAGACGTCCGTATAAAACCTGACGCCGTCATCCACGGAGAGGGAATCGAAATGGAGATGGTCGACCGCGATCGGGTTGTCCTCTTCGCCCCTAAATATCTCCAGGATATTTCCTTCCGAATCGATGAAACCGATCCCGCGCTCTTTCGTTCTCTTGCCGGAAACCCCTTCCTCTTCGATGTCCTCGACGACAGAACAGGTTCTCTTCACTGCGGCCGAAGCTCTGTCGAATTCTTCCGCCGACAACAAGAAGGCGACTCTGGGGTAGGAGTCTACGCTGTCTCTTTTGGGGAGGGTCGCTTTCGTATTGATGGGAGCAAAGAGACCGAGGTGATGTCGGCGGCCGAGCTTCAGAAACATCCCCCCGGGCACCGCGGGCTCTCCCTTGACGATGAGTCGCGCGCCGAGCACTTCGGTGTAAAATTTTTCCGCCCGCTCGAGATCCATGGCGGGTATGGCGAAGTGATCCAGGTGCTTGACTTTCCCTGCGGCGCCGGATGCTTTTTGAATCGCAGCTTCCATAGCCTGTAACCTCCTCTCAGTGGCACGTTGCCACAATTCAAGCTTCGATTTCAAGGTGACATTGCTAGCCCGGATTGGTCACAGCAAAACGGCGGCCTCGGGGCGAGCCGTTCCGGCCGGCATGCTTTCACTTCGAAGCCCGAGGGGGACGAGCAGGAAGGCCGCGGACGTCCGATTACAAACGCTACGACTCATGGCACAAACCCATCGGCCGCGGCCTGATGGCTCGGCCCCCGAGGAGCTTTCGGAGGATCCGGGCTGGGAACCTGACGCCTCCTGCGTCTTCGGCCCGCGTCATCCCCTCTAACAGGGTTCGCCCTACTGATGTGACGGCAGGACCAGAGTGCAGCGGCCGGTCAGGATCTGGCGGTCTTCCTGGTTTTTACCCTCGACTTCGCAGGCCATCCACGGATCGGAAGGGTCGCGCGATTTTTCGATCACGCGGCCGCCAAAGCGCATCGTGTCTCCTTCGAAAGTGGAATGGGTGTGGCGGACGCTCAGTTTTCGCAGCATGCCGCGGGGACCGATCCAATCGGTCAACATGCGCATCAGCAAGGCCTGTCGATACGCGCCGCTGGCTATGAAAGTCCGAAGCCCGCTGTGCTCGCGCACCCAGTCGCGGTCGTAATGAAGCTCTTGCCAGTTCTCCTGCAGCCCTGCCCAGCGCACCGTGTCGGCAACCGTAAGGGGTCCGTACTCTCGGCTGGGCAAGGAATCGCCGGGCTCGACATCGTCGAAGAAAACTCGTTGTTGGATCTGCATTGTTGACTTCTTATATAGCGCCGATCTCCGTGAGAGTTCGGTGGTCGGGTTCCGAGTAACCCAGCTCAGCCAGGATCTCCCTGTTGTGCTGGCCAAGCGTGGGAGCGGGGCTAAGGCTATTTCCCCGAACGCTTGCAATCGCTCCTTGAGGAAACAGGATGCGCCCGAACTTGGGATGATTCATTTCCTTGAGGAATCCGCGCGCGATGAGCTGAGGGTCCTCGACCAAATCCAGAGGAGACGATACGGGCGAAGCAGGGAAGTGGCGCCTTTGCGCCTCTTCCACGAGATCGGTTTTGGTGAACTTCCTGGCCCAAACAAAAATGCGGTCCATAATAAAATCTTTTTTCTTGTTCTGGTTTTCGTCCAATGCCAGGGAGGGATCGGCCATCAGTTCAGGATCTTGCACCCAATCCATGAATTTCTCCCACCGCCCCGGGCGGTTGATCTGGCTTATCACCCAGTGCCCGTCCTTGCAGGGCAGGGCGCCGGAGATGGCCGTGATGGTGCCCCGGCTGCCCCTTCGTTCCGTCTTGGTTCCGGAAAAAGCGTACTCCACCATGGCCTGTTCAATGAATGTTTCCAGGCAGTCTTTCATCGAGACGCAAACGGTTTGACCCTGGCCCGTCTGGTTCAGGACGTACAAGGCGGCGGACGTTCCGACGGCGACGTAGATCCCGGTTGCAAGGTAGATCATATGGCTCCCAAGAACCGTGGGCTGCCCGTCCGGCTGGCCCGTCAGGGATAGCAACCCCGACCGGGCATAGGCGCACAACTCGGCTTCTTCCTCTTCGACCTTCGTGAATACGAGCTGAGGCCTTATGTTTCTCAGCTCTTCTTCCGCAAGCGGTAGCGGTCGGCTCGCGACCAGAGCGTCGGACTTTTGCAACAGCTCGGTAAAAATGCGTCGCCCCGCCGGCGACTCTACGTTGAGAGAGAGACTGCGCTTGCCGGCGTTCAAAAACTGGTGGTAGGCGCCGTGTTCCAGGTGCGGATTGTCTCCCAGGAAGGGGCCCATTCGTCGCAGAGCATCTCCTCCCGAAAGATCGATTCTGATGACGTCGTGGCCGGATTCGGCGAGAAGGCGCGTCGCGTAGGCGACCGCCAGGGACCCAAAATCGATGATCCGGGCCATTTATCGATCCCCGCCGGTTTTTTCCTCATCCCCGAATTTGTGCTCGGGAAAGAGCGCGATCGTATGCCGGCGCAACAATACGACGTCTTGCTCGCGGTTGAAGACTCGCTCCTCTTGGGTGATGTAGATTCCCGTTCCCATTTTTCCCCGGCGCTCCACGACGTCCACGATACGGCTCTGCGAGGATAGCTGCTCGCCCAGACAGACGGGTTTGAGCCATTCGGTCTCGTTCCCGGCGTTGCGCACGTTCGTGTAGTTTTCAGGCACGGGCAGTTGTCGTCGCAGGTCGAAGGAAGCGAGCTTGTCGCTTGCCTCCTGCTCCTTGAGACTGAAGGGTATCCACCCGACTAACAGGGGCGGCAGCAGACGGCCCCGGTGCCCGAGAGAGCGTGCGAAGTCATCGTCGAGCCAGAGAGGATTGGCGTCTCCCGTGGCGTCGACGTAGCGGCGCACATCCGAAGCGCTGAGCAACTCCAACGGCTGCACGGGGCTCGTCCGGCCGATCCATGCCCGCAGCTCCTCGGTGATGACCGACTTCTCGTTTGCGCTCACACCAGGGCTCCGCGCTCGTTAAGTTCGACGAGCTCGCTATCGGGGATACCGAGCCAATCCTTCAAAACCTCCTGAGTATGCTCGCCGAGCTTCGGCGCCGGCCGAAACGGAGCCGATGGGCTAAAGGACAAACTGAGCGGAAGGGTCGTGGTGAGCATCGACCCGACCCTGGGCTCTTCCGCGCGCGCGAACGCTTTGGAGCGATCCGGGGCATCAACAATATCCTGGATGCGGCGCATTCGTTCGGCCGGGATTCCGGCGCTCCTCAGGCGCTTCTCGACTTCGGTGTTCGGAAGCTGGCTCGTCCATGCCTCGATGCGCCGGTCGATCTCGTCGTGGTGGCGCATCCTCTCGCACACGTTTGCAAAGCGAGCCTCGCTTCCAAGCTCCGGGTTTCCCATCGCGGCGGTAAGCGCCCGCCACTGCTCGTCGTTTTGAATGCTGATGGCGCACCATTCGTCGCGGCCGTCGCAGCGATAAACGCCCTGGGGAGCATACCGCGCGGATCGGTTTCCGAGCCGCTTTGGGGAACTCTTGTTCACGGCGCTGCTCAGGACGAGGGGAGCGATCAGCGACACGCTGCACTCGAACTGGCTTAAATCCAGATGCGCGCCGCTGCCCGTGGTCTCGCGCTGCGCCAGGGCTTCGATAATGCCAAAGCAGGCATGGAGTCCCCCGATATAGTCATTCCAGGAGTTCGATATCGCGATCGGCGGGTCTTTTTCCGCGCCCGTGGTCAGCATCAGCCCACCGTAGCCTTGGAGGTTCATGTTCATGCTGGTCCAGTCGCGACGCGGGCCCGTGTTGCCGTAACCTGACATGCCGACATAGATAAGACGGGGGTTGAGGGCTTTGAGGGTTTCGTAGCCCAGCCCCAATCTCGACATGACCCCCGCGCTAAAATTTTCTACGACGAGATCGGCCGCCGTAGCCAGGCGCAAAGCGATCGCGCGGCCCGCTTCGTGTTTCAGATCGATCGCGACGGAGCGCTTGCTCCGATTGGTGTTCAGGTACGATGCATGGCGGCCGTCTGCATGTATGTAACTCGACGGCCATGGATAATCCGGATGTCTGGTGCTCTCGACGCGCACCACGTCGGCGCCAAAGTCGGCCAGTAATCGGGTGCAAAACGGTCCCGCCAGCACGTGGGTGAAGTCGAGCACCTTGATGCCGTTCAAGGGAGGAGTCGGGTTCACGGTCGGTCTCGCCGGGGAACTATCTCAAACCAAGCTCTTTCTGCGCCTGAATAAGCGGGGTACGGTCAGCCACCTGGGAGACAGGGATCTCTTTTTCCAGTTTGGAGCGTTCCAGTTCCATCCGAATGGCTGCCTGGAGCATGGGGTCCGTCATGGTGCCGTCGCCGCTATAGGCCTGGAGGTAATTATCCAAGACAGCACGCATGGTGGCGGCATCCAACTTGGTCCATTTTGAAGCCAGCTCGATGCTCTCCTCTTTTCTTTCGCGAAGAAATCGAAGAGCCTCAATCGTACCCTTGATCATACGTTTGACTTGATCGGTGGACTGCTTGAGTTTTTTGTTCGTCACCACAACTGCGTTCTGCGGGAGCTGCACGTAGTCGCGCGTCCAAAGCAAAACCTTATAGCCCATTTTGGCGCCCACGATCTCCGCAGGAGAGGCGGCAAAAGTGGCATCGATGCGTCCGGACTCAAGTGCAGCCAGCCTCGCGTTGTCGTCGCCGCTGGGAAGCAGGTTTATGTCTTTGCCGGGCTCCAACCCAAATTGGCGTAGCGCGGTCACCGAACTGAGGTGTAGCTGACTCCCGTAGCTGCTGATGCCGATAGTTTTTCCGCGCAGGTCCGTAACTTTTTGCACGCCGGGCTTAACGAGTAGGAGGTAAGTTAGCTTGTCCTGCGTGAACATCACGAGTTTCAACGGGGCGCCTTTGATGGCTCCGGACACACCCGGCCCGGCGCAAATGGCGTAATCGAGGTCATCTGCGAGCAGAGCGGTCGTGGCAACCGCGCACGGCGTGATGACATGTTCGGATGCCAAGCCGTATTTTGAATAAAACTCTTTCTTCTCGGCGATGACCGTCGGAAGGAAACCCGGCGAGATAGCCGAAATGCCGATGCGGATTCTTTCCTGGCTATAAGCGGGAAACCGAACCAGCAGCAGCATGACAATTGCAAAGAAACACATCGTGACCTTCATCCTGAGATCTCCATTTTCTCTACGCGCTCTCGCGGCGTGAACCGCCTACTGCTACCACGCCACTCCCGCCTGTTCAAGAGACCAACTCTTGGCTCATCGTCTCGGCAACAGGCAGCCTGGCCGCCCGCCGACCTCCGCGTTGGCTTTTCTTTCCATAAATTTAGAAACAAACGCCGAGATTTTCCACGAAATAAGAAACACTCACGAACGTATAAGAAAAACTCTCACGCGGCTCGTTGATTCCTAGCGGCTCCAAGGCATTTCACTTTGTTTCGTAGCCGGGATTGATCCGTTTAGCTATGGCATAGAAGTTGCTGAGCCAGTGCGACAGGAAACGCGAGGTTTTGCCATATGATCATCGACGTCTTCCCACACATCCTGCCGACGCCTTTTTTCGAGCGCTACTACCAAGCTGGCGTGTCAGGACGGCGCCCTGGTCCGAAGTGTTTGTATGATCTCGATCTGCGCTTCAGGATCATGGACCGTTTCGATGAGTATAAACAGGTACTGACGGTTCCCAGCTCGGCGGTAGACGCGCTAAACCAGGACCCCGCGGCGAAGGAACTTGCCGTACTGGCCAACGATGGGATGGCCGAACTGGTCGTCAAATATCCCGACCGATTCGTGGGATTCGCCGCGTCGTTGCCGTTTCTGGGGACCGACGCCGCTCTCGAAGAGCTTGAACGCTGCGTTGGCGAGCCGGGTTTTTTGGGCGTGGAATTCTGCACCAGCGTAAACGGGACGCCTATGGACGACCCACGCTTTGAGCCGTTCTACGCGCGCATGGCTGCTCTGGATAAGGCGATATGGGCACACCCGAGCCGGCCGGCGGCAATGGCCGACTACCCCACCGAGTCTTCCTCGAAGCATAGACTATCGACGACGTTTGGTTGGCCGTACGAGACCGCTGTGTTCATGTCACGTCTTATCTTCTCCGGTGTCATGGATCGTTATCCCAACCTCCGATTTATCACGCACCATGCAGGAGGGATGGTCCCTCATCACGCGGCGCGCATTGTAGCTCAGACAAAGATGCGAGGCCATGAAGGCCATCCGGTTGCTGAGTTCCTTAAGAAGGACATCCTGGACTACTACAGAATGTTCTACGGAGACACCGCGCTTCAGGGAGTGGCGAAGCATGCCCTGGAATGCGCCCTGTCGTTTTTCGGCGTTGAGCATATCCTTTTCGGCACGGATATGCCCTTCGGTGAGGAGGACGGAGCGGCTTATATTCGCGACAACGTTGCGACAGTCGAAGCTCTGTCTTTGGACACATCCGAACGTCAGAAGATCTTCGAAGACAATGCCCGCCGGGTACTGGGACTGAGGCACGCGCGCTGATCGCTTTAGCGGCGGGCAGGCACAACTCTTTACGGAGGAAAAAAATGCTGGTCGTGAAATCAAGTGCCGGTAACTCCCGAAAAAGGATGACACGAATCGGCCTTCTCTTGTCGGCGGCACTGTGGTTGCTTGGGGCGGAGAGGGCATTCGCAACGGAGCAGGTTAAGCTCCACGTGTCGGGGGCTTCGAGTCCAAATGCTCTCGTTTATAGATTTGCCAATGATAACGGTTTCTACAAGGCAGAAGGGCTCGAGGTCCTTCCCATCATGGCGGGGATGCTGCCCGGAATCCAGGGCTTGATTGCGGGCAGCTTCGACTTTAGCCAGATCCTCGGGCAGGGCGCGGGGGCCATCCTTCGGGGCGTCCCACTCAAGATCGTCATGGTCTTCGACACCAGGCCTCTGTGGTGGCTTTTTGGCGGTAAGAATATCAAGAACTTGCAGATGCTTAAGGCGGGTAAAAAAGCGACGACGCAAGTCGCTATCTCAAGCTTTGGCGCAGCCTTGGATCAGGTTACCAGAGAAGTGCTTCCCAAGCACGGGGTCGTTCCCGACCGGGACGTCGTGCTTCGCGCGGTTGGCAACGCCCCTGATAGACTCGCGGCGGTGATCAACGGGTCGGTAGACGCGGCGGTAGTTGACCATATGGGGCGCATAGTGGCGAAGAAGCAACAGCTTAACGAACTCTTGTTTTATGGCGATCAAATGGAATTTGTATCCGGCGGGGTTGTGGCGACGGAGAAGACGTTATCGGAACGACCGGAATTGGTGCGCCGTTTCCTCCGCGGAACGCTGAAGGGATTCCTGTGGTGGAAATTCCACGAGAAAGAGGTGGTGAGTAAATTAGCCGAGATCTGGCGAATCTCCGAAACTGAGGCCGTGGAGATTTACCGAAGTTCTTTAATGGCCTTTTCAGCCGACGGGACCATCCCTCGTGGACTCCAGGAACGCATGATCGCCTTCCAGAAAAAGGCGCTCAGGGTAGAGAGGGAAATCGCTCCTGAGAGCGTTTACGATTTTAGCGTGCTCGGCGGCCTGAAAGTAGAATTCAAAAACACTCGATTTTGATTGTAGCGGATGAAAATGTTTGCGGGAGGAAAGCATGAATAGGGTGGCAAAGGATCTCACCGGAGAGGTGATCGACAACCAGCTTTTGCTGAGGACCGTGCTGAACGAGCCCACGAGAGCGCTTAGAGTGGCTGTGGATGCGCCCGGAACGCGGGTCGCGATGTCCGGCGATGCCGCCATCGCCCGGGGCTTGCTCGAGGGAGGGGCCCAAATCGTCACGTCGTATCCGGGAGCCCCGGCTTGTCATTACCCCGACCTGTTGGCGGCGGTGGCCGACAAGTTTGGCATCTACGTGGAATGGTCCATAAACGAGAAGGTAGGCTTCGAGGTCGCTTCGACGGGCGCCATGGCGGGACTGCGCACCTGCTACGGTGGTAAGGATCTCGGCATGAACGTTGCCTCGGATAGCCTGCTTCAGTTTTGCTACGGGGGCGTCGAAGGCGGGATGGTGATCATCGCCGCTACCGACATAGGGGCGTACGTTTCTTCCGGCGAGTTTGACTGCCGTTTCTACGCTTCCATGTTCAGGCTCGTGGGACTCGACCCCGCCGGTCCGCAGGAAGCAAAGGAGATGGTGATAGCCGGGCTCGACATTTCCCACCGCCTGAAGCTTCCGGTGCTGCTGCTCATCACGAACGAGGTTGCGTGGTCCCATTCTCCCGTCACACTGGGGCCTTTGCCGCAGATCCGAAAGACCGCGAACGTGGTGACGGACATCGGCCGCTGGAGGGTGCACGGCGGAGGCGGAATCCACGCCCGAAAGCGGTGGCAAGAGGACCAATTGAAGCTGATGAAAGAGATGGCGAGCGATTTGCCCTTTAACCGGTTGGAGATGAAGGGAGACGAAGAGCTCGGAATCATCACCATCGGGGTGGCCTCCAATTATGTGCGAGAGGTTAAAGAAGCGTTTGGTCTGACCGATATAGCGGTGCTGAAGCTGGGGAGTTTCAACCCGCTGCCGGAAAAACTCGTCGCGAAACTCCTCTCTCAGGTGAAGCGGGTCCTGGTGGTCGAGGCTATGGACCCGTATGTCGAAACCAAAATCCGCGAACTGGTCACCCTCAGCGGCAAGCAAGTGGAGGTGCGCGGTAAACAGACCGGGGATCTGCCCGTGGTCGGCACTTACAGCTTCCATCTCGTCGCCGAGGCCGTTCAGGAGTTCACCGGCCGCAAGCTGCCGGTCGCGGCGCTGGATAAGCGGGACCTGAGGAAGCAGATTTTGGACGCTGTCCCGATAACGCGGAGCCCTTGTCCCGGCTGTCCGCACCGGGCCAGCTACTATGCGTTGAAACAAGCTTTGCGCCAGACCGGGAAGGGCGGCAAGGAGTCATCTTTCATCATCGCGGATACCGGTTGCAGTTCTTCGGCCGGCTCTGCGATGGGCATGGTCAACGCGAAGATGAACCTGGGTTCTAGCGTGGCGATCATGAATGGACTGCGTCACAGCGGCGTCGCCGACAGGGAGATCGTGGCGGTGATCGGCGATTCGGCTTTCTTGCACGGCGGCATCCCGCCTCTCATGGACATGACCCAGCACGGCGTGGACGGCACGGTGGTGGTCATGGACAATGCCGGCAATGCAGCCACGGGCCACCAACCGAGCGCTTCGATGGGAGTCACGGCTCAGGGCTGGGATACCAAGGCGATAAACTTCGCTCAGATCGCCAAGGCCTGCAACGTGGACTTCGTCAAGACCGTCGACCCTTATGCCCTCAAGGACGCCCAGGCCGCCATGGTCGAGGCCCTTTCCAAAAAGGGCGGCCAGAGGATGGTTGTATCGAGCAGGGAATGCGCCTTCTCCGCCATAACGAGAAGAAAAGTGGAAGGGGTGGAGCCCCCGCTCTATTATGTCAATGAGGAGCAATGCACGGGCTCGAAGATCTGCGTGACCGAATTCGGCTGTCCCGCCATTTACATCAAGGAGAACGGGAAAGCCTCTATCGACGAAATGCTGTGCATAGGGTGCGGAGTCTGCGCTGAAGTTTGTCCAAGCTATGCGTTTCGGAGGGCGGCGGCATGAGCAAAAACGGGGTCACGAACATCCTCATAGCCGGCTTTCCCAACCATGCCGGCTATCCGTATCACGACTTGCGCCTGATCGTGGAAGTTCTCTCGCAAGTGGCGGCGGACCATGGACTTCAGTGCTCCAGTATGGCCTTGAGCGTGAGGGATACGTTCGGCGTGAGGCCGGCAAGCTACCACCTTCGCATCGGCGAGAAGGTGCGTGCTCCCTATATTCCCGCGGGGGAAGGGGACGTGCTGTTGGGCCTGGAGGCCGGAACGGCCGCTCGTTGTGCCGCGGAATACATGGGCGGCCACGGCACCGCGATCGTGAACACATGGCAATATCACCCTCCATTCCAAGTCAAATATCCTACCGTGCAGGAGCTTGTGGGGCTCCTCAAGGGTCTATTGAAGCAGGTGATTTCGGTGGACCTGGTCGCTCTCGTGAAAGAGGTGGCAGGCGATCGCAAGCTCGCCCAAGGCGTGATGGAGTGCATTGTGCTCGGTGCGGCGAGCGGCGCCAAGCTGTTGCCTTTCCCTGCTCAAGACATCGAAAGCGGCCTGGCCTCGCTATGCGCGACAGAGCAACGAGACCGCCTGGTCGTCGGCTTTCGGGTGGGCACTCAGTTCACGGCCGCGTGACATCGGCCTGAGCGGTGTCCGGGCTCGGGTCCCCTTGACAAGAGGGTACATAGGAGTATAGACACCTGCCGAATCCCGGTTGGGGCACAACGGCGGTACAATCTCTCGTCTTGGTTACGCAGTGATATCTTTTCCGGCCAAGGAGGAATAAATGGCGCGCTCGTGTGAAACGAAGGGATCAAGAAGCGGTGTTATTCTTTGGCGTGTTCAGGTGGTTTTCCTGGTCTTTTTGTTTTTTCCCCTGCATTTTGCCTTGGCTCCCGGAGCTCTATTTCCGGTATCGGGTGTGGCATGGGGCGGGACGGCCGACGCTCCCTCGAAGGGAAAACAGCTTCTCGACGAGCTGGTCCGAAAAGCGAAGCAGGAAGGGGAGTTGGTTGCGACCATTCAGTCGAGCTGGAGCAAAACTCTGGTTCAACCCCTCGCTGACGCTTTCCGGAACAGGTTTGGGTTCGACATCAAAGTGACCGTGGCCACTGTGAACTCTGCCAGGCATTTCCCTGTGGCTATCGCTGAGACCCAGTCCGGCGCCCCGGCAACTTACGATGCCGTGCAGGGTGACGATGCCGAAACTATGCAGTTGGTTGGCGCCGGAGGGACGCAGAAGATCGACGGCTGGGAGGCGCTCCTTAGCGAGATCAATCCGCTGGTTCGTGCCGGCAAGGTTAGGCCGGACCAGATCAGCCGGGGACCTTTCAGGGACCACTCTTTTGCGTATATGGCCAACGTGAAGCAGCTTATTTACAATCCCAAGTTGATCCCGGAGAAGGATCTGCCCAGGACCCATCGGGAGCTTGCCGACCCCAAGTACAAAGGCAAGTTCACTCAACCCCCCTGGACGTCTCACTGGGAGATTGCGCCTCGATGTCGTGAGGCAGGCGGGGAAGAACACGGGGGCTGTTCTGGGTGAATCGTCCGGCGTGCAGCGGGTGGTCCTCGGGGAGTTTGCGTTCGTCCTGGCCCAGGACAGGTACATGAGGCAGGTCCTCGCCAAAGATCCGAAGGCCCCGATCGCGTACAGATTTTTTGATGACTACAATGAGCTTAACAGCGTTTACTATTCATTGCGGACCCGGGCCCGGCATCCGGCGGCGGGGACCCTCTTCGCCCTGTGGATGACTACGCCCGAGGCGGAGGCGATCTGGCAGCCCAGCGATCTTCAGGCGGTGCCGTACGGGGAGAGCAAGCTTGACCGGGAGTTCTGGCTTAGCATGCAGAAATCCAAGGCGCGGGTGATCGGCTTCTTGGATAACGAGAAGACGGTGGAGCTGCTGAGATGGTATCGCACGGAGGAAGGACGCAAGTATCTGGACGGCATGGCTCGCGCTATCAGAGGAGAATAGCGCCGCCCGGTAGACATTTCGTCCGAACAGAATCTTTAGCGAGGTGACGGATATGGAAGCCAAGTTTATTCACCATGACCCCCCAAGACGCTATTCCAAGGCGTGCGTCTGTGGGAATTTCATATTTCTGGCGGGGGAGGATTCCAAGGATCCTGCGACACAAAAAGTCCAGGGAATTACCGTGGCAGAACAGGCAGAATACCTGTTCGTGAACATGAAAGCCACGCTGGAAAGCCTGGGGAGTTCGCTGACCAACGTCATCAAAACGACCGTATATCTAAAGGACCCCCGGGACCGGCTGAACTATCAGGAGGCTCGCGTCAAGCACATGCCCCAGACCCCTCCCAGCACGCTCATCATGGGGGTCGACCTCGCCGAGCCGGAGATGCTGATAGAGATCGACGCCATCGCGGTCATTCCTGAACAGCGGTGACGTGCTCCGAGTGACGAAGCTCCCTCGGGGAGCGCATTAGAGGCCTTCTATGGAACGTCTGAAAGCTCCTCGGGGGCCGAGCCATCAGGCCGCGGCCGACGCGTTCATGCCGACCGGTTGAACGATTGGAACGACTTGAACGGCTTGAACCGGTTCGCCGTTCAAAACGTTCCAAACGTTCAAACAGTTCAAAATGGTCAGGGCCTGCGCCAGCGTACATGTTACTACGTCCGCAGCCTCGCTCGCCCCTTCGGGCGCGCGGAGATTGACAAGCCACGAGGAGTCTGACTATAAGTCCGGCTAGCCCGCTGGAGTTGCAAGCAAGAAGATTGTTTTCCACGCGGGTTCATCCAACGAACCATCGGGCGAAATCAGTGAGGCCGCTTCCAGCGAAGTCATGATAGGGAGGGGTTCATGGTGATGCGTTTTTGGGTTTTTTTCTTGCTGCTCTTTTCCGTGCCCGGTCTACGCGTCCTCGGTTTACAACCGGTTCCAGGGGATGCCTTAGCCGCCGCGGCCGAGGCTCCTGCGAAGGGAAAACAACTTCTCGATGAGCTGGTGCGGAAAGCGAAGCAAGAGGGAGAGGTGGTCGCGACCATTCAGTCGAGCTGGAGCAAAACTTTGATTCAACCCCTCGCCGATGCTTTCAGGAAGCGGTTCGGGCTGGAGATCAAGGTGACCATAGCGAACGTGAATCCGGCCCTGCATACGCCTCAGGTTATTGCTGAGACTCAGGCCGGCGCTCCGGCGACTTACGATGTCGTGCAGTCGGACGATGCCCAGACCATACAGATAGTGGGGGCCGGGGGGGCGCAGAAAATCGACGGGTGGGAGGCGCTTCTTGCCGAAGTCAACCCGCTGGTTCGCTCCGGTAAAGTTCGCACGGACCGGATCGGCCAGGGGCCTTTGAGAGGCCACTCATTTACCCTGATGGTTAATGTTAAGCAGATTATCTACAACACCCGGATCATCTCTGAAAGGGAGCTGCCCCGCACTCACAGGGAGCTTGCGGATCCGAAGTACAAAGGAAAATTCACTCAGCCGCCGTGGACGGCTCATTGGGACATTGCTCCGGTCGCGTTTGAGAAGTTTGACCGCAACGAATGGCTGG
This sequence comes from Deltaproteobacteria bacterium, assembly GCA_016183075.1. Classification (GTDB taxonomy): domain Bacteria; phylum Desulfobacterota; class Binatia; order UBA9968; family UBA9968; genus 2-12-FULL-57-22. The sequence goes on from JACPFH010000060.1 coordinate 15,630, forward strand.
ATGTGGTCAGGAGGGCGGGGAAGAATGCCGGTTCGGTTTTAAACGAAACGAATGGTGTCCAGCGGGTGATCCTCGGGGAATATGCGTTCGTGCTTGCCCAGGACAGGTATGTGAGGCAGATCTTCGCTAAGGATCCGACAGCCCCCATCGCGGCCAGATTTTTTGACGACTACAATGCCCTTAACGGCGTCTACTATTCGGTTCGGACCCGGGCGCGCCACCCGGCGTCGGGGACTCTCTTCGCTTTGTGGATGGTCACGCCGGAGGCGCAGGCGATCTGGCAGCCCAGCGATCTTCAAGCGGTGCCGTACGGGGAGAGCAAGATCGACCGGGATTTCAGGCTCAGCATCGAGAAATCGCGCGCGCGAGTGATCGGGTTTCTGGACAACGAGAAGACTGTGGAGTTGTTCCAGTGGTACCGGACAGACGAGGGCAGGAAATACCTGGACGGCATGGCGCGCGCTATCCGAGGGGAATAGCCGGGCGGATTCGCCGACCGCTCTCGGATAGACCGGGTAGTCATTCCACACCGACAAAGGAGGAAGCAATGGCCGGCTTGCGAAAGATCAGAGTGTCAGGAAACGGCGCGGTTCGGTGGCCTGTTGTCGCGGTCACAGGGCTTTTTTTGCTCTTGCCAGCCGAACCTGTTTGGAGCCCCGGGGCGCAGTCGGCGCTTGCCGCCGACGCTCCTGCGAAAGGGAAGCCGCTTCTCGACGAGGTCGTGCGCAAGGCGAGACAAGAGGGGGAGCTGGTCGCGACCATTTCGTCAAGCTGGCGCAAAACTCTCATTCAGCCGCTTACCGATGCTTTCAGGAAGCGGCTCGGGTTGGACGTCAAAGTGACGCTCGCGAATGTGGAATCTTCACAGCATTTCGTTATGGCTATCGCCGAGACCCAGGCCGGCGCTCCGCCCACCTACGATGTCGTGCAGGGCACCGATTCCGAGACCATGCAGCTTCACGGGGCTGGAGGAACCCAGAGAGTCGAGAACTGGGAGGCGCTGCTTGCGGAAATCAACCCGTTGGTGCGCTCCGGAAAAGTTCGGCTCGATCAGATCGGCCAGGGGCCTTTGAGAGGCCAGTCGTTCATGTTTATGGCGAACGTCAAGCAACTTATTTACAACACCAAGTTGATCTCCGAAAAGGATCTTCCCCGGACCCATGCGCAGCTTGGCGATCCCAAGTACAAGGGCAAGTTTAGCCAGCCGCCCTGGACAACACATTGGGACATCGGGCTGGCGGCCCTTGAGAAGCCTGACCGCAACGAGTGGCTGGATGTCGTCAGGAAGGCGGGGAAGAACGGCGGCGCAGTTCTTTATGAATCGGCCGGTGTCCAGCGGGTGATCCTCGGGGAATTCGCGTTTGCGCTGGCCCAGGACAGATATATGAGGCAAATCTTCGCCAAAGATCCGAAGGCCCCGATCGGGTCCCGATTCTTCGACGACTACAACGGGCTCACCGGCTTTTACCATTCGGTTCGCACCCGTCCGCGACACCCGGCGGCGGCGACCCTTTTCGCCCTGTGGATGACCACGCCGGAGGCGCAGGCGATCTGGCAGCCCAGCGATCTTCAGGCCGTGCCGTACGGAGACAGCAAGATCGACCGGGAGTTCAGGCTTAACATAGAGAAGTCGAAAGCACGGGTGATCGGGTGGCTGGACAACGACAAGACGCTGGAGCTGCTCAAGTGGTACGGGACGGAAGAGGGCAGAAAATACGTGGAGGCGATGGCGCGGGCTATCAGGGGGGAATAGCGCAGCTTCAGTGGTGACTGGTTCTCTCCGGGCATGCAGGATGCCAAGCGTGATTCCTTTCGTCAGACGCCGTGCGCGGATCGCTACTGCCGACGCCTTGCCGCTTGCGTTCTCCTGGCTGGTTCTTGCGGTTGTGATTTTCCTTCTCGCCTTTGTCCTCTATATGACCTTCGTTCCAAGCCTGCCCACCGAGCCCGGATTCACTCTCAGGCACTGGTCCAACGTGGCCAGTTCTCGCTTGCTCACGAAGGTGGTCCCAAACACGGTCATCGTCGGCTTTGGCACCATTTGCATCGCGGCCTTCTTTGCCCTGCCGCTGGCCTGGCTGCTGAACCGCACAACGCTTCCGCTGCGCACGACCTTCACCACCATGATCGGCATCGTGCCGGTCATCCCCGGTTTTATCCTGGCCATGGGCTGGATCATGCTGCTCGACGAGCGCATCGGCCTGATCAACAACGTGGCTGCGAATCTGCTCGGACTTTCCAGCCTGCCATTAGGCGTAAAGGACACCCCCTGGGGGATGGCCTGGGTGCTGGGGCTGGTCTTGACGCCGCCGATCTTTTTTTTGGTTGCCGGTCCGTTGTGTCGAATCGACCCTTCCTTGGAAGAGGTGGCGGGTGTGATCGGGATGAAGCAGCTCACGACCCTGCGGCGTGTGACCCTGCCTCTGGTCTGGCCGGGAATTCTCGGAGGCTTGATCTATACCTTCATGACCGCCGTTTCCATTTTCGAGATCCCCGCTCTGCTGGGCGCGGCCAGCGGCAAAGTCCCGGTTCTTGCCAGCGAGATCTTTTATTCTGTCCGGCCGGGCGGTCCCCTGACGGCGACCTTCGCCTATGGGGCGGCCGGTGTTTACGGAACGCTGCTTGCCGTGCCGAGCCTGGTCGGTCTCTATTTCTATCTCCGCGTCCTGGAGCGCACGGAGCGCTATCAGGTGATTACCGGAAAAGGTTACCGGCCTCGAGAGACCGACCTCGGACCGCTCAACTGGATCGGAATCGGTTTTGTGATCTCGTATCTGGTCCTGGCCGTGGCGTTACCGCTGCTGGTGCTTCTGTGGGCCTCTCTGATGCCGGTTTTACAACTGCCCTCCAGGGAAGCTCTGTCCAAGCTGAGTTTCATAAACTACGACAGCTTGTTGGAGGGTTTGGGGGGAATCGCCGTTATTTGGAACACCGTGGTATTGGTGCTGTGCGTGTCCCTTCTGGTTTCCTTCTTCAGTTTCATGGTCTCATGGGTAGTGGTTCGCACTCGGATCCGGTCCCGAAAGCTGATCGATATGCTTGTCATGGTGCCCCACGCCATCCCGAGCCTCGCCTTCGCTTTTGCCCTGGCCATGTTAGGAATTCTCGCCTCCCGCTGGCTTGCGTGGTTGCCGCTTTCCGGAACGATCGGAATTATTGTGATTGCCCATATCATAAACCGGATGCCGTACGGAACACGCGTGATGAATTCCGCGTTGGGTCAGGTCCACCACGAGTTGGAAGAGATCGCCCAGGTGTGCGGGACGAAGACTCCGACCGTCATGAGAAGGATCATCCTGCCGCTGGTCAAGCCGTCGGTCGTCTACCTTGCCGTCTGGACAGCGATGCTGAGCTTCCAGGAGGTCACCATGGCGCTGTTCCTCTCGGGGCCTCAAAATCATGTTCTCGCCGTGAGCATCTGGGAGCTCTGGGAGAGCGGGAGCCTCGGTACGGCGGCGGCCGGGGCCGTAGCCATGGTGGCGACTATGAGCGCGTTGATGTTCGCGATACTGAGCGTTGCCCGCGGTCCGACGGCCGGGCTGGTCGGCCGGGGGGTCGCAGAGCCGCCTGTGGCCGAAGAACCATGATCCGGGTCACCAACCTCCGCAAGCAATTCGTGACGAAACACGGCGCGCTCGCGGCCGTCCGGGGCGTTGCATTCGAAGTGAAAGAGGGGGAGATCTTCATGCTGCTGGGACCCTCCGGCTGCGGCAAGACGACCACGCTGCGTTGTATTGCCGGGTTGGAGGCGCCCGACGAAGGCGAAATCTGGATCGGCGAGCAATTGGTCTTCGCAGATCGCGGTCAAAAGATCGTCCCGGTTTACAAGCGGGGCGTGGGGATGGTGTTTCAGTCCTACGCGATTTGGCCTCATCTCACGGTGTTTGAGAACGTCGCTTATCCTCTCGTTTACGGGATCTTCAAAGCCCCGAAATCGGAGGTGAGAGAGCGAGTGGCCAAGACCCTGCGGCTGGTCGGGATGGAGCGCCTGGAAGATCGCCCGGCGCCTTTGCTCAGCGGCGGGCAGCAACAGCGGGTGGCTTTGGCGCGCGCGCTCGTCTACGAGCCCAAGGTGCTGCTTTTGGATGAGCCTCTGAGCAACCTGGACGCCAAGCTGCGCGCGGAGATGCGCGTCGAGCTCAGAGCGTTGATGAAGCGGCTCAACATCACCGCCGTTTATGTGACGCACGACCAGGAAGAAGCCCTGGTTTTGTCGGATCGCATTGCGGTGATGCACGGGGGCGAAATCAAGCAGATCGGCAGCCCGCGCGATATCTATGTGAGACCGGAAAATGACGTGGTCGCCGGGTTTATCGGCACCGCAAACCTGTTGCCGGCATCGATCTCAACCGTCCCCGGCAATGCCCGGGAAGGTTTGGTCAGCACCCCGATCGGAGCTTTGGTCTGCTCGCTTCCACCCTCGGCGGCGGTCGGGCAAGCCGTGACGATCATGTTTAGACCTGAGGATGTCCTTGTCAGCGTGTCCGGGATCGGCCAAAGCCGGAACACCTTCGCGGGCATAGTGGAGCAGGCGGTCTTTGTCGGGAGCCGGTTCCAGTGCGTCATTTCCGTGAACGGCCTAAAGATCGAATGTGAATTACCGAAATCCCAGGTGGTCGAGTCCGGTCAAAACGTCGCCGTGGAAATTCCCTGCCACGCGATTCATCTGCTGCCGTAGCTAGGGTGACGGCCGGAGCGCGGCTCCGGCTCAGGGACGAAACCAGAGCCGGAGCTTTTTCCGCATGCTCCGTCCCATCCTCTTTCTCATCTCAAACCAGACCCTCACGAACAGATTCCACAGGACCCAGGCGGGAGACGACGAGGTGCTGATCCAGGGATGGTTGACCTCGAATTCGGCCTTGAAGGTTTTGACTTGCAGCGTCTTGCCGAATTTCCGCTTGAAGATCGGTCTCAGGCTGATGGCGTGGCGGGATTCGGCAAAAACCGTAATCGTATCGATCGGCAGCAGCTCCTTGACTCGGGTGATCCGATGCGCCAAATCCTCTTCGTTTCTTCCGCTGATCTCGATGATGTTATTGACCAAAGAATCGCCATCGGCCAGCGCGCGGGAAACAAAGTCCTTCCGCAACTGCAGCTCGTCCGCGGAGCCATTGTCGAAGCTCGCCAGCACCAGAAACATTTGATGGCGCGAGATCTGCATGGACTTGCGGCACCACTCCACGGCTTTTCCCACAGCGATCAGAGAGGCTCGGGAAAGCCTTTGCGAGTCCAGGCACCCGTAGGGCATCGGCAGGATGACGGTGGGAATAACGATCGCCTCTCTTCCTTGGTTAAGGCTCGAAGATCGTCGCTTGGACGGGTTTTCCGCCGACCGGAAGGTCCGGGCACGCGCTGAAGGCGACAAGGAGGTCTCTCTCTGCGCGCAGGTCGACATAGGTTCCCGGTTTGGGCCTGATCGTGGTGTGCTCCATACGTCCGGTCGCGCCGTCGATCTTCATGGTCTGGTATAAATTCAAGGGGCTCGGGATATCCTCGGGGGCGATCCCGAAAGGCTGGAGCGTCCTCGACAGATTTTCCCAACAGCCGTGATCGGGGATCTCCTCATCCTTGAAATCCCGATGGTAATACTCCCGTAGCCTGCCTTCCCGCTTGGCGAGCTGAAAGCGGTACCCGCTGCACATACCTTTCTGCAGGTCGTGGGTTCCGCCTGCGTAGGTATCCTCGACGATGGTCATGAGGTGTTGGTTAGACCTGCTCATGAGCTTGTCGCCGACGCTGATGAAGATCTTCATGTTGTAAACTTTGGTCCGCGCCTGATCGAAGCGCTCGCGCAGGTTACGCAAATCGAACGCGACAAAATCGACCGTCGTGGTCCCGGCGATGCGCAGAATCTGACCCTTTTTCATTTCAGCGACCCAGCCGGTGTTGTAAGGAACCGTCTGTTCTTTGATTTTTTTCATCCCGTTTCCCTCGAAGGCCTATCGGGGGCCGAGTTATCAGGCCGCGGCCGGTGGCTTCATGCGACCGGTTCAACGATTTGAACGACTTGAACGGCTTGAACCGGTTCGGCGTTCAAAACGTTCCAAACGTTCAAACAGTTCAACATGGTCAACGCGGCTTGACCCTAAGGACTCCGGGCCGTTCTTGG
>JACPFH010000044.1 GCA_016183075.1 Deltaproteobacteria bacterium
TCCAGCTTACGAAGGAAGAGTTTGCGGCGCGAGCATGTCCAGCATGAACTGGATCCTCTGCTTTCCAAAAATTAAGAAAGGCGGGGTTGCGTTTCCAAAATCCGCACCGACGCGGCCAACCATCAGGATGGGCCTTCGACTGCCGGATCGCGAACTTCCAGATCTCTGACGATGTCAAACCATTCGGTTTGACAGGAGTTTTGGAACAAGAAATGTGAGCCATATCGAATCTGCTTTGTAACTTACTGATCTGGCATATGTTTTGCTGTTTTTTCCGGGCCGCTCCACAGTCCGAGGAAACGAGCATTGTAAGAGGGAAAGACTAGCATAAGAACCTGCTCGTGCGCGTCCATATTTGATGGAGGGGAAGATGAAAAGGACCCATCGCTCGAACGTATTATTGATGGCCGCGTTTATATTCGTACCTCTCCTGGCCGAAGCGGCCGGGCCGCGCAGCGCTACCTTAGCCACGCATGCGGTTGGGAGTTTAACTAATGCCATCGGGACCGGCATCGCCTTAGTGGTTAGCCGTCACACTTCGACGACGGTCCGAGTGCAACCCTTCGGTGGGCCTCCGGCCTGGCTCCCGTCGATGGACAAAGGTGAGACGGACATGGGGATTCTCGCCAGTGCCGATGCCATCACTTCATACAAAGGGATCGTCTTGTACAAGAGGCCTTTTAAGATTAAAAATACCCGGATTGTCATTGTGGGCGGTACCAGCCAGTTTGGGTACTACGTCGCCAAGGATTCACCTTTGGAAACGGTGGCGGATCTGAAAGGGAGGAGGATCCCCACCGACTTCCCGGGCATTCCCATTGTGCGGTTGGCCGGGATCGCTGCGCTGGCGACTGCCGGCTTCACTTACAATGATATCGTCAAGGTTCCTGTCTCTGATTTGGCGGCTGGAGCGCAGGCGTTCCTGGAAGGAAGGGTAGATGCGGGCTGGTACTCGATCGGGAGCCCGGCCATCGAGGAGGCCAATGCGCGCGTGGGAGGAGTCAGGTTCTTATCCGTGATTTCGACTCCGGAGGGAGCAAAGAAAATGGCGGATATTTATCCTGGGAGCTACCCGGGCGTTGTTAAGGCGGGGACTGCAACTGGCGTCGTGAAAGATACTACGCTTCTTACCATTGACTTCTATCTGGTTGCGTCTAGGGAGATGAGTGAAGAGGCGGTCTACGAGGTGGTAAAGACGCTTTGGGGGTATAACCAGGAGTTGGGAGAGGCCAATCCAATTCTCAGGGCTTGGCGGCGCGAGCGGATGGTGAGCCAGAAAGCCACTATTCCTTATCATCCCGGAGCGACCAGGTTTTTCAAGGAGAGCGGTGCGTGGAGCAAGGAGATGGAAGATCTCCAGGCAAAGCTCCTGAAACAATAGGCGCGCAGGCTGCCTCTTAGAAAGGAACCAGCTATGGCAACAGGGAGAATGATCAAATGTGCAAGTCGGCGGTGCGTCGCCGTCGTGTTCGGGCTCGTCTTCTGGGTCGGCTTGGTGGGGAGCATTCGGGCGGCAGAGCCTATGCCTCTTAAAGCGAGTTACAACGCTATCGGTGGGGTTTTTACTCCCATCTGGCTTGCTAAGGACAACGAATTATTCGCCAAATATGGTTTAGCCGTTGATATGAAATTCATGTCCCCCGCCATAGGGACTCAAGCGCTGATCGGCAGAAGCCTTGATATCATAACCCCCGGTGGTGAGTTTATCGAGGCCGGCCTGAATGGCGAGAAGGTTGTTTATATCGCCGGGATCGCCAATCGAGTCGTTCTGTCCCTGTACGGCAAGCCGGAAATTCGTTCCCTCTCCGATCTGCGCGGGAAGGTGGTATCGGCGCTTTCGCCCGGGTCGATCAGCGATTTTCTTGTGCGCATTCTGCTCCAGGAGGTAGGTCTTGTTTTAGGGCAAGACGTGAAGATGCTGTATTTGAAGAGCGGCCCGGATATTTTGGCCGCCCTGACAAAAGGAGTCATCGATGCGGGAGTCATATCGGCGGCGATGACTTTGAAAGCCCGCCAGGCGGGGTTTAAAGAGGTAGTCAACGTGCCCGAGAGGAACATCCCCATGATTCATGCGTCCGTGGG
>JACPFH010000541.1 GCA_016183075.1 Deltaproteobacteria bacterium
CCGCACCCCCAGCCATCGTTTAGCCTTGATGCGGAATCTCGTAACGTCGCTCTTGCGCCATGAGAAGGTCAAGACCACGGACCCCAAGGCGAAAGAGGTCCGGCGCTGGGCCGACCGCATGATCAGTCTCGGGAAAGAAGGGAGCCTTCATGCCCGGAGGCGGGCGCTCGGCGTGATCCGGGATAAGGCCGTCGTGCGCAAGGTTTTCGAGACCCTGGCGCCTCGCTTCAAAGAACGCAGCGGCGGCTACACGCGGATCGTCAAGGTTGGCTGGCGCCGCGGCGATCATGCGCCGATCTCGGTCGTCGAGCTGCTCGCGGGAGAGGCCGCGCCGGCCGAGAGCGCTTCGGGAGGGAAGAGAAGGTGGAGGCGCTCGAGGAGAAAAGAGACTGCGGCGAAAAAAGACGCAGCGTCAGAGCAAACCAGTTAACTCCGCAAAGTAAACTCTGCACTATGCCCGGCTGCAATAGGCAGCAAGCTCGGTACGATAGAACGCGCCCTTCGTTTGCCGGCTGAACCAGCGACAGAACGTCTTTGGGTTCTCGTGGGCCCAGCTCGAAACCCTCGCCGTGATGCTGAATCCCTCGGCTATCTTCCGATCCGCGTAGCGTGAAAAGATCGGGAGCAGAATGCGGATAGAGAAGGCAGCGACCCTGTTATCGATCCGGACAAGAGTCTCCAGCCGCTGGGCGACTCGCGGGCGGCCATCAGCGCTTGGCTCCGGCGAGAAAGTCAGAAGCGTAAGCGAGGCTCCTTCGATCCGGCCGAAGATCCAGCCGGGGCGGCTTCCCGATGCCAGAATGAGCCGTCGGTGGGCGTCCTGGGCGAGCACCCTGTAGGTGCCACGGGCGCCTTCGCTGTCTTCGACCTGGTAGGAGGCCGAGCCAAGCTGACGAACTGTGTAATCGCCGAAGCCGAGGTGGCGGGCGGCGGCAACCGTAACCTCGGGAAGGTCTACGAAGAGGCGAAACAGATCCAGAGGCGCATGGGCGGGCTGGCCGTTCACAGCACGGGCGAAAGTGTGCCGGCTCCAGACAGACATCACCTCGGACTGGATCTCGATAGGTAAACGCTCCGGCCAAGGAACGAAGGGGGGAAATTCCCCGGCCACGGCTCCCCTGGAGCCGGTGAAGAAGAACGAAGCTATCAGGATGACGGCGGCATACATCTATTTTCCCAAGATTTTTTTAACCCGCTCGATAACCTCCGGCGGCTGATCCATAATCTCCCTAGTCAATGCCTCCAGCTCCTCGCCGCTGGACGGTGCCATTTCCAGCCTCCCCTTTTTGGCCTCGGCCATAAGCTCCGGGTCGCTCATCGATTTGGCGTGAGCTGCGCGCAGGATCTTTACGCGCTCGAACGGCGTGCCCGGAGGTGCGAAGACCGGGCTGCCGAACTCTGCGCCCGCGAGTATGACCCGTGCTACGCGGCGAGTTATATCTGGGGTTTTATGTTGATCCATGAGCTCATCGAGGGTAGGGACGTCGGGAGCTCTTGTATCACGCTTCCTCCCGCTTTGCAGAAGCAAGCGAACGAATCCTTTTTTACGCCAGTTGATGAACGGCTCCCGACCAAAATAGGGGTCAACGTCCATCCCGCGGCAAACGACTTCGCCCCTTTCCACCGCCACATCGATCTCGCTCCCGCCCGGGTAACCAAGAACGATGTTGAACTTTGCCCCTAAGGCCTCCTCGACGATTCTGGTCAACAGATATCCCGTGCTGACAGTCCCTGTGGCGCCGCACTTCGGGGGCTCTTTAGCCTTGACGACATCGCCTATGGATTGATAGGGAGTGTCACTCCTCATGTACAGCAGCATGTGCCTTTTGTCCTGTGTCCCAATCCAGGCGAGTTTTCGCACGTCAAACTGAACCTCCTTCCGTCCCACGAGTTGATCCATGTACAGGTTGTTACTGGGCATACCGAGGGTTAATCCGTCCGGCCTGGCTACGCTATAAACAAAATTTGTCGCCACCACTGAGCCAGCTCCCGGCATGTTCTGAACGATTAGCTCCGGATTTCCAGGGATGTGTTTCCCCATGTATCGCGCCAGGAGCCGAGCCCACCGGTCGTAAAAGCCACCGGGAGTGAAGCCCACAACCATGCGAACCGTCTTCCCCTGGTAGAAGGATTCCTGGGCCCGGACGGTAGAGGTGCACGCGAGAAAGAACAAAACAACAAGAACAATCTTTTTCACGGGATCCTTTCTCAAGAGCTATTTCTCCAAAAGTTTTCTCATTCTCTCAACGACCGCTGCCGGCTGTGAGACAACCTCTTTTGCCAAAGCCTCCAGCTCCTCACCTGAAGTAGGATCCAGGTCGTATTTCCTTTTCTTGACGTCGGCTAGAAACTCCGGGTCTGTCATCGTCTTGGCAAAGCCCGCGCGCAGGATTTTTACCCGCTCGGCCGGAATACCGGGTGTCGCCAGGAGCGGGCGACCCAGGTTATCACCCGCAAGGACCACCATGGCCAGGCGGCGGCTCTCCTCGGGGGTCTTGTACTGATCCATGAGTTCATAGATTGTTGGCGTATCGGGCAACTTGCGATCGCGTTTTCGGCCGGTCTGGATGATATTTCTGACGAACCCCGTCCTGCGCCAGGTGTGGTACGGCTCACGGGCAAAGAAAACTTCTACGGTAGCGGCGCGGCAATGGACTTCGCCCCGCTCCACCGCCAGATCAATGGACTGCCCGCCTTGATACCCTGTGACGATGGAGAATTTCGTCCCCAAGGTTTCCCCCATGAGCTTAGGAACGTAATACGAAGGCGATCCGGTCCCCGTAGAGCCGCACCTGGGCGGAACCGAGGCCTTGCGTATATCTTCGATATTCTTGTAAGGGCTGTCGCTGCGCATGAACATTTGCTGGTCCCCTTTGACCGGGGAGCCAATCCAGGTGAATTTCCCATAGTCGAACTGGACCTCTTTTCGTCCAAGGAGTTGATCAAAATAGATCGAAGGGATCACCATTCCAAGGGTCAAACCGTCCGGCTTGCCCACGTTGTAGACGTGGTTGGCGGTGATTATGGTTGCGGCCCCGGTCATGTTCTGGACGATGATGTCGGGGTTTCCCGGGATGTGCTTGGCCATGTGGGTTCCGATAACGCGCGCCCACAGATCGTAGAGGTCTCCCGCGGGCAAACCCACCACAATCCTGATTGTCTTGCCTCTGTAAAAGGGATCGGCCTGAGCGAAAAGGTCAGGGGCAGGAGACAGGCTTCGTGCGAAGAGTAGGAAGAACAAAAAGGCTATCCGGTTGGCGCCGATTTTCATGGGAACCTCCTTCGTTGTTGTTGCTTCGGCCATCGTTCCATAAATGCTTTTTTGATACGTTCGAAGTACGGGCTCGCATTCCGCAGACCCATCTGAGCTGAAAAAGCAGACTGGGCGCTATGCGCTGTTTTGCGTGGGAGGGTATCCGATAAAGCGTTGTTACGTCAAGCGGAGGCTTGCAGGCAAGGATGGACATTTCCTCTGGGGTGGGGTATGCGGTTTTTGTATGGTCCGCCTATACGAGGGATCAAAGATGAAGTCAATAATGAGGATCACCCACCTTAAAGCGGGAGCAGCCCTGATCGGCCTGATGCTCTTTGGGCCGCTGCACCAGGCAGCGGCTTCGGCCGCTGAGTCCCGGGCCGTGGTCGTTCCATTGTCGGCGGACGGCGTTCAGCGCCTGGAAATCACGGTCGACAGTTATTCCTTCACGCCGGATCGCCTGATCGTCAAGGAGAACACGCCGGTGGAGTTGACCTTGAAGAGCGTAACCTGGATTGTCCCTCACAACTTCGTCCTCAAGTCCCTTGAAGCTGGAATCGATGTCGAGCAGGAGGTCCCAACCGGCGGAACAACGGCCGTCCGCTTTACACCCAGGCGCGTAGGAAAATTCAAGTTTGTCTGCACGAAGAAGCTTCTCTTCTTTCCTAGCCACGAGGATCAGGGAATGGTGGGCATCCTGGAGGTAAGGAAGCAGCCGTAACCAGCTCCAGAGGTACGATCCATTTAACGTGTAGCAGCCGAAAGGGCGCGCTCCGCCTCGCGCGGGAGGTCCAGCGGGACGAAATAATCGGCGGGGTAGAGGTAGTCCTCGCCGGATTCGTCAATAACCCTGATGTACTTATCCTTGGCGGCGCGTGCATCGGGAAGAATCTGGTAAACCTTTCTGATCTCTAGATCTTCGGCCCCTTCGTTCCGGACACAGATCGCAAACTGCTTTTTCTGGTGTTTCATATGTGCTAATCCAAGAATTCCTTAATCTTAAATTTCACTTTCCCAATCCCGTGGGCCTCATACCAATGTATCTCAGCTCGCTGCACTGCGCCACTTCTTAGGCGAACAGTGGTGTAGCCGGACACCAGCCTGCTCGGTATAGAGGAGACTGGTCCGCAAACCACCGGGGAAATGTGGATCAGGGGGGGTGTATGTTCAAAATGGCTATATGCTTTCAACGCTTGCTGTGGAGGGAGATAGCTCGATCGTGGCTACGACGGGGGCGTGGTCGCTGGTTCCGACTTCAGTGAGAACCCTGCATTCCTTTATGCCTTTAGCTAAGCCGTCGCTCGCGAATAGGTAATCGAGACGCCAGCCGATGTTGCGCTGGCGCATGTTTCTCCAGGGTGGCCACCAGGTAAACAGCCGGTCGTTGGCCGGATCGAGGGACCTTGCCACATCGACCAGCCCCCGGCCGAGGATGCGCTCCAGGAGCGCTCTCTCTTCGGGTCTTTGTCCGACGAGAC
>JACPFH010000542.1 GCA_016183075.1 Deltaproteobacteria bacterium
CAACGGCGGAAGCCTCACGAGCGGCGCGCTGCGCCACATTCCGGTTCGCATGATCGAGTCGGGGCCGGCGGCGGGCGTGCTGGGAGCCGCATATATCGGCCGCATGACAGGTTGTTTGAAGGTGATCTCCTTCGATATGGGAGGGACGACGGCCAAGGCTGGAATCATCGAGGACGGCGAGCCGAGAATCGTTCCCCGTTTTCAGTCGGGGGAATGGCTGGTCTCGGTGCCGTCTCTGGACTTGGTGGAGATTGGATCAGGCGGGGGCAGCATCGCCTGGATCGACAAAAGCGGAATGCTCAAGGTGGGTCCACAGAGCGCCGGCGCAGACCCGGGCCCGGCATGCTACCCTAACGGCGGGCGGGCGCCGACGGTGACCGACGCCGACGTGGCGCTGGGCTGGTTGAATCCCCATTTTTTTCTCGGCGGCAAGTTCCCGCTCAACGCGGCGGCCGCCGAGAGCGCGATCGCAAGGCACATCGCTGAGCCGCTCGGGCTCGAATTGATTGAGGCGGCCAGCGGCATCATCAAGATCGTCAGCTCTCAGATGGTGGAGGCGTTGCGCCTCGTCACGGTTTCGAGGGGCGAAGACCCGCGCGAGTACGTGCTTGTAGCGTTCGGGGGAGCGGGTCCAGTGCACGCGGCCTTGCTGGCCGAGGAGCTCAATATCCCCCGCGTTTTGGTCCCCGCGGCGCCGGGGCTCGCCTCGGCCATGGGTCTTTTGGTGTCGGATCTCAAACGTGACTATATTCAGACCCATTTCGCCGAGATGGAGAAAGTCGCGGCCAGCGAAGTCCAGAGGCGCTTCGAGGAGATGGAGCGCGCCGCTGAAGAGGAGTTTTCGACCCAAGGGATTCCGCCGGAGCAGATCGCGCACGAGCGGGCCATCGATCTTCGCTATAGCATACAGAAGTATGAGCTGCCCGTTACCGTCGCCAGAACTGCCTTGACCGAAGCCGACAAAATCGGCTGGCGTCGCATGTTCGATGAGCTGCACGAAAGGCATTACGGGTCGCGCGCTGAGGACCAGAGAGTGGAGTTGGTCAATTACCGGTTGACCACTAAGGTGGCTCTACCCAAGCCTCCGATAGCAGAATCCGCCGAGAAGGGGGAGCGGCCGGACGCTGCCTTAAAAGGATCTCGTAGAGCCTACTTCGATCGATGGCTTGATTGCCCGGTGTACGACCGCGGGCGCCTTGCTCACGGGAACCAGGTTCGCGGCCCGGCCATCATCGAGGAGATGGATTCGACCATAGTCATCCATCCGCGTCAGGCGGCCCGTGTCGATCGGTTCGGCAACATCATCATCGAATTGGGCGCGGGGAAAACGTGATGGCAAAGCTCGATCCCATCGTTTTGGAGCTGATCCATTCGAAGGTCGGCAGCATCGTCGACGAGATGCGAGTGGTGCTCTTTCACAGCGGCTACTCCACGGTTCTCAGAGAGTCTGAGGATGGCAGCGCCGGTCTTCTCGACGCTCAACTGCGCACGGTGGCTGTGTCAAAGAAGCTGCCCCTTCACTTCGGCTCTTTTTCGGCCATTGCCGAACATCTGGCGCGGTATTATCGGGCTGACGAGCTGGAGGAGGGTGATATCATCCTCTTCAATCACCCCTATGCGGGTAACGTGACGCATCCTTCGGACACGGTCATTCTTATGCCGGTGTTCGCGCAAGGAACCCTGGTGGCCTTCACTGCGACGCTTGCTCACAAGGCCGACCTGGGCGGACCGCAGGCGGCAACGGCGGCGCGTGATCTGTGGGAAGAGGGACTGGTCATCCCACCGACAAAATTCTACGCGCGCGGCGAGGTCAACCGTGAAGTCGAAAGGCTCGTCGCGGCCAACTCTCGCATCCCCATGGAGACTCTGGGGGATCTGCGGGGCCAGGTAGCTGCCTGTCGCGTGGGAGCGCAGCGCATGCAGGAGCTCTGCGCTCGCTTTGGGGTGCAAACAGTCACCGCAGGATTCGCCGAGCTCATGGAGCGCGTGGCTGGCCGGCTCCGCAGCGCCTTGGAGTCCATGCCGGATGGTAACTACGAGGCGGACGGCATGCTCGACCATGATCTCATCAGCTTCGACCGGTCGCTCCGCGTTCAGGTGTCCGTCTCGAAAAAGGGCAGCGACATTCTTTTCGACTTCAGCGGTTCAGACCCACAAGCGCGCGGTCCGGTAAACGTGACGCCGGCGCTCATCAAGAACACCTGCTACTTCGGCTTAATGGCGGTGACGGACGCGAGTCTTCCCTTCAACCACGGCTTTGTCGAGGTGGTAAGGACGCGCTTCCGCGAGGGGACCATTGTGTGCCCCCGGCCCGGGGCGCCGGTCTCCTTCTACGTGCCGCTGGCCTATCTGACAGCGGACGTGGTTCTCAAAGCGCTGGGTCAATTCAATGCCGAGAGGGCCGTCGGGTCGTCTGGAGGAGGAGGCGGAGTGCGCATCGTGGGAGCGGGCTCTAAGACAGGCAGGCCCTGGGTTTTCATGGAGCTTCTGGATACGGCGCTGGGCGCAACCAGCGCTCAGGACGGAGTTTCCCTCATCCATGGGACGCTCGGCGTGGGGCAATTCCGGCCGGGCCCCATTGAGATCCATGAAACCGAGTTTCCCATGCGGATTACCCGCTTCGCCGTGCGCGCGGACTCTGGCGGCCCGGGCAAGTTTCGCGGCGGGCTTGGCTGCACGAGAGAGTATCAGCTTCTGGAGGATGCAGCCGTGCGGGTGCGCGGCAAAGGGGAGATGAGGAGCAAGGTTCCGCCGTGGGGAGTCCTTGGGGGCCAGCCGGCGCGGGTCGGCGGGATTTTTGTGAATGGAGTTGAAGTGCCCGAAGGTGTGCGGGAGGCTCACGTTAAGGCCGGCGATGTCGTGCGAGTGAATATGAATGCGGGAGGGGGCTACGGCAATCCATTGGATCGCGATCCAGAGATCGTTCTGGGCGACGTCATGGATGGTTACGTGACGGCCGAGGGGGCGCGGGACGATTACGGCGTTATCATCGACACGGAGACCCTGACTATCGATTATGATGCTACGCATGCCCTGCGCGAAAAAATGCGGCAGCAAAAAAAGGAGAGGTCGTTGGGTGAATAAAGCGCGCTAGTACGCGTTGCACATCCACGATTGGCCGCCCCAGATATCAACCCCGCCGATGATGTTGTCCCTCGCTTCAATGGACAGCGCACCCCGCGGGTCAACGCTCGGAGCCCCCGGGTAGCTTAAGATTTTGATCTCTTCGTACGGCCCGACGATTTTCTCCGCAGCGGGCAGCTCCGCCCAGCGATCGCGGCTACCGGTGCTGATGATCGCGGTGGCCTCGGGGACATAATGCAGCAGCGGAGCGTCGATGCCGTCCTTTCCGCCCAGCTCGTAGGTGACCAATGCGGTTTTGATGCCGAGCTTTTCACACGCTTGAATCGTAAGCATCACGTCGACGAAGGCGTTTCCCCCGCCCAACCATGTGATCAAGACCCCGCCGGCCCCCATGGCTTGGACGAGCCGCGCAGTATTGTGCGCGATGACCTCCTTGCCGTGGTAGGTCTCGAAGCGAATTCGCTCGAGAATCACGCCCGAGAAATTTAGTTCCTTCCCATGAGCCGCATACAAACCAAAAACCAGAGGATGGTTCTGCCAATCCCACGTGGCGGGATAGTAGCCTCTTCCGCATCGCGTGGTGTCGGGGGTGACTGCCCCGTCCATGAGCTCGTTGGGATGGACTACAGTGGCCAGCGATTCGCGAATGGAGAGCCCGTAGTAGCCCACCCCGGAGTGGACATGATGACTTTCGGTGAGACAGCACTGGATTAGCGCCACTCTGGGCAGCGTCGGGTTCACGGCTGTCAGGTCCAAAGTGTCGACCCTTTCGGGATCGAGTCGCTCCGTGATCTGCGCAAGCCGCTCAGCCACTTTGTATTCGGCCCTCTGAATCGCGGTGTGCGCTTCCAATTCCGGCAGGCCCGGCTGTAACCGGAGAACCAATACCAAATGCCTCAGGGAGCTAAAGCGCGATATTTCCGCGCCCGGTCCCCACATGTCCAGAATCGCGCTTCTTTGAACTCCAGTGCCGGCGCGAATGATCCCGCCGTATTCGGCGGTCGCCATGACCGCCATGCCCGAAAGCCGGTGAGTTCTCCCGTCGCCGACCGCCTGCACGGGGCCCAAGATCCCGGGAAAAATCCGGCCGCTCCCTCGGACCTTGATCCTCGGCTCCACCAGGTCGCGGATTCCGGTGATTCGGACCCGCTCTCCGGGCGTCGCCACGGCGAGCGTCGCCTCCCTGATCCTCGGATCCTCGCGGACGATAGCCAGCAGCTCTTTTGGGTCGACGACCAGCGCTCCCGAATCGTAGCGAAACTCCTCACCCAGGTGGATTTCGTTTACCGGGAAAGTTGCCAGTTCCAGTCGCATTGCACGATCTCCTCACCTCTTATACCATTTTTTCCCGGAGCTTGTCTTTCTCTTTTGCGCGGCATATATAGCGTTGGCAAATTCTTTCACGCGAGGAGTAACAGCATGACCGCTACGAGACGCAGGTACAATGCCGCCATACAGCGAGCCAAAGGAATCCTGGAATTAGCCGCCGCTCTTTACGACACCTCTCTCTCTTACCAGACCACGCGAGCGGCGGAGCGGGTTCTCCAGACCGACTCGCGCCTCGGCCGCGTGATCAAGCTCTCTCTGACCGCGACCGGATTCGAAGGGGGAGCCGGCGTTTCACTTTCTTTTGCCGCTGACGGTTTTCGCGAGCTCAGGGCGGTCGCCCAGCGCAAGGTCTCGCTTGCCTGGATCAACCCTCAGTGGCCGTGACGCTGGCCTTCAAAGGGACCGGACCTTTCTCCAAGCCTGTCCCGTTAAGAACCGTAGCTGTCTTTCCTTCTTACGATGTCATGGGCTTCGCCGTCCACGAATCCACGGAAATCACCTCGCTGGCCCAGATCAAGCAGGAGCGCGTTTCCTTGCGGCTTTCGACCGGCCCGACTACCAAGCGCGCGCTCATGGACAGCACAACGATGTTCACCGTAGCAGCAGTCATGAAGGCGGCGGGATTTACCTTTGCCGACATTCGAAAGTGGGAAGGGAGGATCCAGTCGGTCCCGCGGCCCAGTCACGCGGACCGGCGCGCGGCCATTGAGAATGGGACGGTCAACGCGATTTTCGACGAGGGGATCAAGAGCTGGGGCCAGACCGCAGTCAACCACGGCTTCCGCTTTCTGCCCGTGGACGGAGCGATCCGAAAGCGTATGATCGATTTAGGCTACCGCCCATCGGTGGTGCCGAAGTCCCGTTTTCAGGGCATGCCCGAGGACGTGAGCACCGTGGATTTTAGCGGCTGGCCCATGGTGGTCCTGGCCGAGATGCCGGACGATGTGGTCTACGCCCTCTGTGAGGCGATTGAGGCGCGAAAGGACCTCATGCCCACGGATAACTACAAGCCGCTCGATGTCGCACAACTGTGCGCGAACGGCGAGGAAACACCGTGTGACGTTCCACTGCACGCCGGCGCCGAGCGGTTCTACCGAGAGAGAGGCTATCCCAGATAGAAAGGAGTTCGTTGGTAAGTAGACATCGAAGTCGACTGGATTACGTTTTCCTCGTTGCTGTTGCCAGACGAGGCCTCTCTCCGTCATGCCCGCGTAGGCGGGCATCCAGTCCGCTTGTGCCCCTCGCCTGGATTCCCGCTTCCGCGGGAATGACGAACCCCCTTTGAGTGTAAAGTTACTTATGAACTCCTTAATAGAAAGTTTTTTGATTACAGGTAACCCTTCTCACGATAGTAGCGCTCCGCCCCGGGATGGAGCGGAATGCCCAACGGCCCCGCTTCGGTATTACGGCATAACGAGGACATCGGGGGAACCTGCGCGGCGTCGTAAGGGATCCCCTCGTGAATTCGATCCAGGACCGCGACAAAATGGTAGGCGAGGTCATCTGCCAGGCTCGCATGAGTGACGATCGGCCAGCCACTATAGTCGATCACGTTGGTGGGTTCACGGACCCGGCCGTTAAGCCGGCCGCCCGTGAGCGGAGCGCGCTGGAAGCCGTAGCGCTCAAGCTTGGCCGTAGGTTTCTCCGAAAAGGGCAAGAACACCATACCGTGCTCCAGCGCTACGGGCCCCCAGGAATCCAGCCCCTCGTCGATCACCATCTGGATCTCGCCGGAGATGATGCCTTCGCGCCGGCGCGGGTTGCTCGGCCTCACCACCGGCTCCACCGAGCCGCCCCACTCAACGAAAGACTTGAGGCTAAATCCATGCGCTTTGAGCAGCGCCGCTATGGCGAAGCTGACGCAATCGTTTTCCGCAACCGAAACGCGCAGCGCCGGACGCTTTTCCCTGAGCTCTTCCAGCGAGCCTATGCCCAGGTTTCCAGACACGGCGACGACGAGTCGATCCCACGAAGGGAAGACGGCGAGCGCGCGCAGCGGCAAAGAGCGGCGAAACGGCCCTTTGCCGAGGTACGCCATTGTCGCAATGACCGAGGGATTGAGCCACCCGATGTCGATTTTGCCCGATCCCACGAGCCTGGCTCCTTGCAATCCTCCGCACCATGCCGGGCTTACGGCAAACGTGAACGGGTAGGGCGGTCCGGGCTGTTGCGAGCTTCCGGGAAGCTCCACTATTAAACGCACGGAGCTCGTCATCATCGTCGGCACGTCTTCATACAATCCGGCGAGCATCTTGCTGGCAATTCGCGCGCGCATCAAGCTCGCGCTCATCGGCTTTACGCTTCGATCATCATACGCCATGTCGTGTTTTTCTCCTTCCCTTCGTCGAGTGGCCTACAGATTAGCCAAAAAATTTCTGGAGTCAACCCGTTTTTATGCTGTGCTCGGCCCTATTGCAAAAACTGTGGCTTCGACACGAAAAAGAGGTCAATGCGAAGAATGCGTAAGAGAGATTGCCAGGGCCTTGAATGCCTCGCGTGGATTTGAATGCTTGAGGTACGATAGCGGAGTTTCGTTCAGTTTAAACGACACATCGAATGGAGATGCCGTGCCGTCAGACAAATAGGTTTTCGCCTGAAATACCAGGTCATTCATTGAGCCCGTGACAGCTCGATTCAACGCCTTTGAGAAAGAAACCCGTGCCATAGATGGAGCCACGAGTCTCTCAAACAAGAACCTGTGTCCATCATCGCGGATGAACTCTCCCATGTAATCTGTCACTCTATCAAGAAAAATAAAGTCGTCGGTTATGCCTCTTCCATACATTACCATGGAGTAAAGCGACGCCGTGTTGGTTATCAAGATGTACTGCGCACGACCCGCGGTGAACAAGTGCGCGGACCAGTCTGCATACGGGTTTTCATCCGGGGGTAAAACTTTGGATGGGGCAAGTCTGATCTTTTTCCCGAGTTTCGAGGTGATTCTGAATATCATCTTCTATGCATCCAATGGCGCTTGCGGACGAGCCGCGGGCCGGAGGCTCCTTTTTTGCTACGGCTCGGGTCGTTTTCTTCCGACCATGCGGCGAAGCATTCGCTTCAAGGCCACTCGCGCCCGTGTTAAAGGAGTGATCCTGCCGCCCTCGAACCGAACTCTCAGTTCGACGTAGAACATGGATAGTGATTTCAGCGTCAATTTGAACAGGTCATCGCGGCCCTCGGTTTCCCCGCGACAGATATGGCGGTGGCAGCCAATGGCAACGGCTTGAACGGGCACGAGCATTTGGATCTTCGCGAGATCATCCAGATCCAAGCGTTTCTCCGATGACTCAATCTGCATCGCAGCCGCGCGGACATCGTGCCTGTCCCGGGCATATTCCTCGTACCGCATCGCGATGAGCTTTTCCCAGTCTCGACG
>JACPFH010000543.1 GCA_016183075.1 Deltaproteobacteria bacterium
CGAAAGAGTTCGAAGTTCACCCTTACGTTCAGTTTATGACGGACAAATACGGACCGTATCGGAAATGGATTGAATCCGAAGGGATTCCGATTGTGAGCGGCTCTTACGTTGCCGACGTCCGGACGCTCGCGCTCGGGGAATGGAGGCGCAAGGGCGGTAAAGGGACCTACTTGAGTTTCTCGGACCAATTGGTCGCTGACGGGTATGTGTGCGAGATTCCCCCGGGGGGGAGCCTCAAGCCGGGAAAGCAGCTCTATGAGGAGATTGTTCTGATTGCGAGCGGGCGGGGAGCTACAACGATCTGGTACGACGGGACGCCCAAGCGCACCTTCGAATGGGAGCGCGGGAGCCTTTTTGCCATCCCGCTCAATGGCTGGCACCAGCACTTCAACGCCAGCGGAACTGAGCCGGCCAGATACTTCGCGTTGACCAGCGCGCCCGTGGCCTTCGAGCTTTACCGCGATCCCGAGTTCATCTTCAACACCTCTTACACGTTCAAGGATCGTTTCGACCCGCACGATGAGGAGTTTTTCAGCAAACCCGGAAAATACTACACCGAGTATTACGGCGGCATTTTGCATTCCAACTTTGTCGCCGATATCCGCAAGATCAACCTTGTTCCACGCGACGCGCGGGGAAAGGGCACGCGCAATATGTATGTCCATATGGCCGCCGGGAGCATGCTTGCCCATGTCTCCCAGTTTCCCGTGGGACGGTACAAGAAGGCTCACCGTCACGGGCCTGGCGCCCACGTCTACACTCTGGACTCGACCGGTTATACGCTAATGTGGAACGAAGGGGAGATGCCCAAGCGATATGACTGGCATGAGGGAAGCGTTATCTCGCCACCTGCGGGGGCTTGGCACCAGCATTACAATACGGGGAAAGAACCGTGCAAGTTCGTCGCGCTCCATGCCTCCACGGCGGTTCAGAGGGAGGAGAGGGGCGTGGAACAGATCGAGTTTGAAGACGAGGACACCGCGATGAGAAAGATGTACGAGGAGGAGTGCGCCAAAAGCGGGGTGAGGGCCGATATGTGAACGGGGAGCTTGCGGGCGATCGTTTATCCCTTTTTGTTTTTGAACCAGTCGGCGTCGATGCGGGTGAAATGTTTCCACTTGTCCGGGACCGCGGCTTCCTCGAAAATGGCCTCCACGGGACATACCGGCTCGCACGCTCCGCAATCGATACATTCTTCGGGATCGATATAGAGCTTATTCTCTTTCTCGAATTCAGGCTCAGTTTTTGTCGGGTGAATACAATCGACAGGACAGACATCGACACAGGCGGTATCTTTCACGTCAATACACGGCTCGGCAATGACGTAGGTCATCTCATTTCCTCCTAATCAAAGACGTTTTTGAGTTCCTAGCAGATCACCGGAGTCAAGTCAATTCTGGCTGGAGAAAAATGGTGATTTTTAGGCTCGCTCGGCGGGAATGCGCTCGCTCAGCTCCTCCTCCTTTTGGCGGATTAGCGAGACCATGGCCTCGCGGATCACCTTCTCGCTGACTTCACCGAAGTGTTCCTTGAAGCGCTCCAGGGGGACGACGGCCTTGGCCATAGAGCGATGGCCTCCCGCGCTACCAATGGCGTTAAAAAGGCGCTTCATCACGTCGCCGGCGCTCCTGACGTAGCCCACGTTACGAACCGAGATGACCACCTGGTCGCCACAAAGTCCCGAGACGACCGCCCATTCCACCCCTTCGATTTGCAGGCAAAACTCCGCCATCTGCGGAATCACGTCCTCCCTTTTGATCTCGCCCATATGGATGACCGCGACGCCGTCATCCAACTGCAGCCGGCTGAGGGCGCGCCCCAGGGCCTCGAGGTCCTCGCGCGGCAGCGCCGGCCTTTCCATCTTGGTGATCAGGGCCCGGCTGGCAAAAGGGTAAAGAAAGGTGAAAGCCTCGAGATCGGCGACATCACTGGCCCGATCCAAGAAGAGCGTGTCGCTTTTGATTCCGTAGAGCAGCGCTGTGGCCAGTCTTTGAGACGGTTCCATCCCGGCCGCCCTCAAATATTCCGTAAAAATCGTTGATGTGGCCCCGTAATGAGGCCTCAAGTCCGTGAAACGGGCTGTGAAGGGTATCCGCTTGGGGTGGTGGTCCACCACCAGATCCACCTTGCCCAGCGATACACCGAAATAGGGGGGTTGTACATCCACCAGAGCTAGCTGGGCTCTGTCCCGGTGCAGATCGTTATAGGAAATCGTGTCGATTTGGATATCCAAGAGGCGAATCATCGCGACGTTTTCGGGCCGCGTTACTTGCCCGAAAGTCACGATCGGCGTTGTCGCCCGCTTGCGTCCCAACAGCTCGCGCAATGCCAGCGCGCTGCCGATCGCGTCGGGATCAGGATCGTGCTGCAAAAGTATATGGATCTTGTCTTTTTCCCGGAAAAGAGACCGGATTCTCTCTACTTTCTGTCGATTAAAAGTGTCGAGAAGCTGCGGCGCGCAAAATTCCTGAAATATATCCTCCAGTAGGATCTGGCGGAAAAAAGGGTCTTTGCGGTCTCCTGTGATCTCTTTTTCGGAAGAGAGCGAGAGGATTGGCAGCTCCGGGTTGAGGCTTCTCAGGACCACGTAGACTCTGGCGCGTAACTCGACGTCCCTGATGAAGAGGATTACCTGATCCACGTGCTCCAAGTGGCTCTTCTGATAGGTCTCTTCCTTCTCCAAGTCGCCCCATTGACTGCTTGCTCCATGGCGCCTGATCCGCCTTGCCACCTCCGGCTTCTGGACTAGAAAAAGAACCTCTCCCCGCTTGGTCGCAACCTTGCGCATAAATTGGAAAAGCAAGTCGTCCTCGCAGATCGCCAGGTACTTCATAGGGAATCCCTCGAGGGAGCTTTCGGAGCGATCGCTGGCGCGCGACGGGATGAGTCAAATGGTCGCAAGCACGCCCTCGATGAGTCTAGCACCCCACATCCGGTTTTTCTAGTTTTGAATTCAGCCTTTTTCGGCGACGATCAGGGTCGTCCCCTCTAATGTGTCGGGGAGGTTGGCGTGGGTTCGGACGGAGCGGAAGCCGGACTGTTCCAGCCAGCGCGAGTACTGGGAAAGGGTATAGCATTCCCCGGCGGGGGTGTGCGTGAGGACGTACACGGAAAAGCGCAGCACAAAGCTCGGCGCGGTGCGCTCCTCATTGGGAAGAAAGTCGTTGATGACGAACAGGCCCCTGCTTCGAAGCGCGCGAAAAGCCCGACGAAAGAGCTCCTGATTGCCCTCAGGCGACTCGAACCGACAAAAGTTGCTCGCGATGACCAGATCGTAATGGTTTTCTTCGATCGGCACCGTGCGAAATTCGCCGTCGATAAAGCGGATCTTGTTTCCCAGGCCTCTCTCCTGGCCGAATTTTTTCGCTACGGCATTGACGTTGGGCCAATCGATTTGGGTGACCTCGGCTTTGGGGTCATGTTCGAGGATGGTGAGGCCGAAGACGCTCGAGCCGCCTGCGATATCCAGCACCCGCAAGCCTTCACGCTTGCCGCCGACATCGAGAATGTCGCTCAGGGCTGTGGCCACCGGGCGCGCGATGGGAAGAATGCCGAGGACGAGCTTCTCCCACACTTCGAGCTCTTCTGAAGTGTCGAGTCGGCTCAGCGGCTTTCCCGACTTGAGGGTTTCTTTGAGATGGGCCAGGCCGTCCCAGAGGGCAAGCGCAACGTAACGGAAGTCCCCTATATACCCGGGCCCGCCGCGTACCAGGAAGCGCTCGCTAACGGGCCGCAGAAAGTAACGCTGCTCGCGTTTTTCCACCAACTCCAGCGCAATCAGGCTGTCCAGGACAATGCGGCTCGCGCGCGGGTCGGTGTCGCATTCGCGGGCGATCGCTTCGTAGGTACGAAATCCCCGGTGGATTGCGGTGAAGAAATCGTACTCGATGGCCGCATCCAGGATGCGGCTGTTGGCAAAATCCGCAAGCATCCGCAGGAGCGAGCGAGGCGCAAGAGGCTCTTTTTCGTGCTCGGGTTGGTTCATGGCAAGGGATTAGACCAGGCTCCCTCGGGGAACGCG
>JACPFH010000554.1 GCA_016183075.1 Deltaproteobacteria bacterium
CGGGAAACGAGCCCTCCGGCCGCACCGGTGGGCTAAGCTCCCTCGGGAAACGCGCTCTCGGCTGCGGCCGATGGGCCTGTGCCATGAGCCGTAAGGTTCGTAATCGGACGTCCGCAGCCTCGCTCGCGCTTCCCTCGGTCGCCCCTTCGGTCGCGGGCAAAGAGGTCCGGAGCCCGAGCTGAAGGCGGCTTTCAGGCTATTGTAGGCTAACGGCGTCGCCGTCCGGAAATCACGCTCCGGGATAAGGCACGGCTACGAGTTGGTCGGTTGCTTTTTGGACGTCCTCGTACCACATCTCGAGTAGCCTCTTTGCTATCGGCCCCGGTCTGCCGTCGCCGATGGGCTTTGCGTCCCATTCGACGACCGGAGCCACTTTGATCGAGCTGCCGACGAGAAGTATCTCCTGAGCCTCGCGCCCCTCGGCAACGGAGATTTCTGCGACGCGGATTTCGCGCAGTTCTCCGCGCTCGACCAAGCGGCGTGCAAGCTGAAGCATCCGCTGAATGGTGATGCCCGATAGAATGGCGTCAAATGGAGGATGGCGCAAGACGCGATCTTTGGTGACGAAAGCCACGTTCATGTTGGAGCTTTCCGCGATCATGCCACGTTCGTCGACGAAAATGCCGTTGTCCGCCCCGCGGTCTTTGGCTTCGAGCACAACCATGACGTTGGGAAGATAGTTGGTGGATTTGACCCGGGCGAAAAAGGGAGGCTTGATCGGGACCGTGCTGGTTACCACTCTGATCCCTTCCGTGTAGTACGAGGCCGGATAAGCCTCCGGGCTAAAAATCACGACGTAAAAGGCGCTCCCGACGCATTCGGCGGAACCGAGACCGAAGCCTCCCGGGCCGGCGGAAAGCCAGTAGCGCACCGAGCCATCGCGCCGGCCGCCGGCAGCGGCGGTCTCGATGACGATTTGCCGCAGTTTTTGCGGCGGGAAAGGAAGCGGGATGCGCGCCATCTCCGCCGAGCGCACCAGGCGCTCTATATGCTGGTCGAGCTGATAGAGCATCCCGTTTGCGAGCGTGGCCGTATCGAACACGCCGTGGCCCCGGTGGACCATGTGGTCGTCCAGCGGAACAACCATGAGCGCGGGATCGGTCACAATACCCCCGAGGATACTCGAATACATGGCGTAGAAGTTTTTTGCTTTGGCATGCACTGTGCCGCGCAGCTTTCTTATCGCCTCGTCCGTGCTCAGGATGGGAGTCGGAGCAGACTTCGTCATTGTAAATCCTCCTTTGAGCGCCGCCGATTGCCGGCCTTATATGGGCAAAATGGAACGGATCCCCTCTTTCGTCGTGCCTAACAACTCCCAGCCCGATCCTCCGTCCTCGCTTATGAGGATCTCTCCATGCGTCGATCCTCCGTAGACACGATCGGGATCGCTTGGGTCAAAAGCTAGTGCCATAACCATGCTGCGAAGGGGGAACAGGTCTCCCTTTGCCGCCTCCCACGTCTTTCCCCTGTCCGTGCTCTTGAACACGAAGGCGCTTGCCCCCTTACGGCCCGCCCAGCCTGGCGGAGGGGTGGCAGCCCCGGCGGTGAGCAAAACCTCCTGATCTCCGGGATGAACCGCCAAGGGGACCACGTAAGAGCGATCCCCGGTTTCAATGAACTCCCAGCTCAGCCCTGCATTTTCGGAAAGATAAAAACCCGCCCCGGTAGTCACGTAAAGACGGTCTGACTCCTGCGGGCTGGGAAGGAGGGTGTGGATGTCTTCGTAGAGGCCCTCGTTCAGAGCCTCCCATGTTTTCTCATCACGGGTTCTGAGAACACCACCTTCCTCCACGCCAACGTAAAGCACCTCTTTGACCTTGGGATCGAAGGCGAACGAGCGTATGTGTGCGACGTGCGGCGGCTCGGGAAAGCTCCAGTGTTCGGCGCCTGGAACGTTGCGTATGCCGCCGATCTCCTCCCAGCTTTGGCCTGAATCCTCGCTCCTGAACAGTCTCGGACCCGACGTTCCTGCGTAGATCGCGCGGCTTTTCCACGGCGATGAAGCCAAGGACCAGATCTCCTCTCCTTTCGCTTCCTGCGGAGCGCAAATCTCCCACGTGTCGCCGCCATCCAAGCTGCGGATGATGCCATGGTCGAGGTAGCCGGCATATAGAATTGTCCGGTCAAAATGGTCCCGGGCGAGACACCATGCATTACCCGCGGGCGCGCCCGGCGGCTGGGTGGTTTCAAGGAGTTTTTCCCTCACGGTGGCTAGAACAACCCCGGTTTTCGTCGCCAGGCAAAACCGCTTGCCGAGCAGGCTGACCGTAGCGCCCCTAAGAGCCGTCATCGAAATTCCCTTCCGACCTCGCGATCATGCCGGGACATCATCGATAGCATATTACCGAACACTGCCTTTGAAGGAAACCGTTTCCTATCTCTTCCTTGCTTTTCGTCGCAGAGGCGTCAACATAGAGTCGTCCATCGCGAGCGAGGTTCCATGGGGACGCAACCCGGCGTCGAAGAGATCTATATCGCTCCCGCAGCCGGGGCGAAGATGCAGAAGGTCGAAGAGGTCGAAGCTGTGGCTGGCCTGGGACTTCGCGGCGACCGCTATTGCGAGCGCAAGGGCCTGTACTCCGGCGTGGATGAATGCCAGGTCACGTTGATTGAAGGGGAAGGCCTCGATCAGATCAGCCGGAGCGCAGGCCTTCGTGTTAAAGCCGGCGAGCATCGGCGCAATATCGTAACGCGCGGCATAAGGCTCGATCGCCTATCGGGCAAGCTTTTTCAAATCGGCGAAGCAATCCTGCAATATGACCGGCCCCGCCCGCCTTGTAGCTATCTCCAGTCGCTTACGCAACCGGACATGGCGCGGGCGCTCATGGATAAGGCCGGCATCTGCGCCAGAGTGGTCAAGTCGGGGATGATCAGAACCGGAGATCCCATCAGAGTTCTGGGAAGAGTAACGCTCTCGGAAGTCGAAGCCGAGTAAGAGATGGTCGGGGCGACTGGATTTGAGCCCACGCAAGAGAAAGAAGTCCAAGCGGCTCTAACCCGTCTTACTACCTGGCAAATCGGAATAAAATCGCGAAGCTCAGGAAGGAGTAAGGTATGAGCAGAGTACAGGTACTGGTTGGCACACGTAAGGGCGCATTCGTCCTGACGTCGGATGGAAAACGCGAACGGTGGGACGTGAACGGCCCCTACTTCGCGGGCTGGGAGATCTACCATATGAAAGGATCGCCCGCCGACCCGAATCGGCTGTATGCCTCGCAGACCAGTGGCTGGTTTGGGCAGATCATTCAGCGCTCAGATGACGGTGGCAAGACATGGCACCAACCCGGAACACCCCCCGGCGAACCGACCACCACGCCGGAAGGCATGCCCAAAGGCGAGAGCAACAAGTTTGTTTACGACACGTCTCCTGAAACAGGCAAACCTCTCACGACGCACCAGTGGTACGACGGCACGCCGCACCCGTGGGAGTTCAAGCGGGTCTGGCATCTCGAACCGTCGCTGACCGATCCCGACACGGTCTACGCCGGCGTTGAAGATGCAGCGATCTTCCGCTCAACCGACGGCGGGCGGACGTGGCAGGAGCTTTCCGGTCTGCGCGGCCACGGAACCGGTCCCAAATGGCAGCCGGGCGCCGGCGGAATGTGTTTGCACACGATCATTCTCGATCCGAGCAACCCCAGCCGGATTTTCATCGCCATCTCGGCGGCGGGCGCGTTTCGCAGCGACGACGGCGGAAAGACATGGCGCCCAATCAACCGTGGACTGAAGTCCCAATACATCCCCGACCCGACTGCCGAGGTCGGCCACTGCGTCCATCGCATCGCGATGCACCGGTCGCGTCCGAAGGTACTGTTCATGCAGAAGCACTGGGACGTCCTGCGCAGCGACGACGCCGGCGAGTCGTGGCGGGAGGTCAGCGGCAACCTGCCGACCGACTTTGGCTTTCCGATCGAGGTGCACTCGCACGAGCCGGAGACGATCTACGTCGTGCCGATCAAGAGCGACTCGGAGCATTTTCCGCCCGACGGCAAGCTGCGCGTCTACCGCAGCCGGACCGGCGGCAACGAGTGGGAGGCGCTGACGAAAGGCCTGCCGCAAAGCGACTGTTACGTGAACGTGTTGCGCGACGCGATGGCCGTCGATTCGCTCGACGAGTGCGGCGTCTACTTCGGCACCACCGGCGGACAGGTCTACTTATCCGCCGACGCCGGCGACAACTGGGCGCCGATCGTCCGAGATCTGCCGGCCGTGTTGTCCGTCGAGGTCCAGACGCTGCCATGAAGCGAGCGCTGAAAATGCCCTCCAGCGGCGTTCTCGCCTCGAAAAGCGTCCTCAACGTAGCCCAGAGGCTACGCCTCCGGCGCTTTCTTCGGCTGCGGCCTTGCCGGAATGGCATTTTGAGCGTTCGCGAGAAACAGCGCTACTCGCTCTAGGAGACGGATGGACCATGATTCGAGTCGTCCTCCCGGCGCATCTCAGAAAACTGGCGCAAGTCGACGGCGAGGTGAAGCTAGAGATCAAGGGTCGGGTCACGCAGCGCTCGGTCCTCGACGCCCTCGAGGCACGCTATCCGATGCTGTGCGGGACGATCCGCGACCACGTCACGCAACAGCGCCGCGCATTCGTGAGGTTCTTCGCCTGTGGGCAGGATCTGTCGCACGAACTACCGGACGCCCCGCTGCCCGACGCGGTCGCGACGGGGGCCGAGCCTTTTCGGATCGTGGGGGCCATCGCCGGCGGCTAGGAACCGTCACAGAGGACATCGATCATGAACTATGCCCCATGGACCGTTCAGCGGCTGGTCGCGAAGCAATCCCGCAATATGACCGGCCCCGCCCGCCTTGTAGCTATCTCCAGTCGCTTACGCAACCCGGAATGGCGCGGGCGCTCATGGATAAGGCAGGCATCTGCGCCAGAGTGGTCAAGTCGGGGATGATCAGTGCTAAAGATCCCATCAGAGTTCTGGGAAAAGTAACGCTCTCGGAAGTCGAAGCCGAGTAAAAAATGGTCGGGGCGACTGGATTTGAACCAGCTCAAGAGAAACAAGCCTAGAGGCCGCTAAGCTATTAAATATCGGGGAAATTAGGACAAATTTAGAAATTTTATCAATCGCCCCGATCCCCAAAGTACCCTGAAGGGCACCAGAAGTACCCTTAAAAACCGAAACGGTTTCGGTGCTAGTTGACATCTCTTTCGGGCTCCCCCTATTACTGAAATTCAAACTCTCGTGATTTGTACTATTTGGGCCATTGCGGCGTGTGGCCGGAGTAGGTGATGACAAAGAGGATGTCCTCGACATCTTCATTTTTAAACCGATCTTTCATCTCGACAGTGTTGGGAAGAGCGAGCTCCCACTCACCGAAGGGCGATTTGCCGATCATGGCGATCCAGCTTCCGGCGTTGCCCTTGCGGGTGCTGATGATCCCGTCAATCGAGGTTGATCCGCCTCCTACAGCTCCGGGACTGCCTTGTGCCGTCAAGCGAAGCTGGCTCACCTGCACCTCAAAGGACGTTTCACTTTTACGTGCAAAGTAGAGCGCCACGTGCTGGATCTTGAGATTCTCAAGATTCGGGGGGAAGTCCTCGCGCCGGGTGCGAAACGTGACCGTCATCGGGGTGGCGGTTTGGTCCGGGTTGTGCAGGTCATACCACTGGTCGGCGAACTGGTGGCGGAAGCTAAACGGCCGGTCGGCGCTGACTTTGGCGTCCAACTGTTGCATGAGCTGCTGGCGATAGTCCCAGCTATCCAGGGCCGTGTACTCGATGGTGAGCAGCACATCGGCGATGGTGCGATAGTCGATCGGATTGGACGCTTTCGGCATCAGGAACTCCCAAGTGGTGTCCACCGGAAGGTCCTCGAAGGGCCGCAGCATCTCCGGCTGTTGCTCAGCCAGCTCGACGAACTGTCCGGTGGCCTCGCGTGGGGAGGTGAGGGCGATTGACTGCGGGCCGGCATTCGCGACGATCGTCTGGAAGACATCGCCGCCGATGACGACGCGGGCCGTTCCCGTGGTCGAGAGGGTGGCCCGGATCCCCTGGGTTGGCGGGATCAACGCGATCACCGAGGTGCGCAGGCGATGAATCAACCGAAGGTGGTGACCGGGAAAATCTCGGTCGAACAGCTCCATCGGAGTGGCGAAGCGAAGCACCCCGGTTTCGCGGAAGCGTTGGAACGCGACAGGATTGAGCCAGGCAAGCGAAATGGTCTTGGTCAGTTGAAGCTTACGTCGATCAGTTTCGAACGCATACTGGTCGAGTTTGTAGATGTCCTGCAACCGACGCGCAGA
>JACPFH010000555.1:0-1641 GCA_016183075.1 Deltaproteobacteria bacterium
CACCGCTTGTTCTGCCGTGACCGTGACGTAGGCATTGAGCACGGGGTTCAGGCTTCTCATGCGGCGAAGGCACAATTCCGTGGTCTCGACGGGTGACAGCTCGCGCCTTCTTATCCGAGTGGAGGATTCGGCGATGGTTAATGCAGCCAAATCTTGCTCGGTCATTTCTTTGACTTTCTGTCGAACCGAAGCATAGGCATGACGCCGCTGAGATCCACCTGATAGAGTGGCTCAAACAGACGCCTCGTCGCCTCGGCCTGGCGGGCGATCAAGTCGATTTCTTCCTCGGAAAGCTGGAATCCATATTCTCGATTAAGCTGTTCAATCAATTGCCTCATGGGAAATTGATCCCTGCTGGAATGGCTCCCGGGTCTGCTCAGTCGAGTAAGTCGGCTTGATCGCCCAGCCGGCGCGCCAGGTAACGGCCGATGGGCTTCCCGACAATTCTTCGCTTTGCCTCGCCATCGGGCCAATCCATCATGACATTGCCTCGCAAAATAGTCATCACCGGCCATCCCTTTATCTGCCGGCCTTCCCAAATCGACCAGCCATTGGAATTGAAGACATGGTCCCGAGTGAGTTTCATGTTTTTTTCCAGATCGACGACCGTAAAATCTGCATCCGACCCGACGGCGATCAGCCCCTTTTTGGGGAATATGCCGAATTTTCTTGCCGGATTTTCGCAGCATACCTGGACGAGACGTTCCAATGAAATCCTTCCTTTGTTGACCCCTTCGCTCAACATGATGTAAAGCAACCCTTCCGTGCGGCCGGCCATCGCGTCCCTTGAAATCTCGCCGGCGCCGGCAAAGATCGGATGTGGGTATTTTGCCCCCACCTCCGCTATCGGACCATGCTCTTTTTCCCACTTTTCGATCGTTTCCAGACTCATGGCCCTATAGATGCTATCGCTGCTGATGGTGTCAATGACGCCGTTCTTAATGGCATCCCAGATCTTTGGTAATGTAGCCGGATCGCGATGCGGCACGTTGGTGCGCCAGATATTTTTGTCAATCGTCAGGTAATGCGGATTCGTGTTGCCCGTGATGTTGACTCCTTCGGCTCTCGCCTTCAGGATTTCCTCGAAGCTTTCTTCGCAGGTGGTATGCCGGATCAAGATGGGGCAGCCGGTCACCTTCGCGTAATAGCTGTATGTTCTGATGTGGCCGGCTTCGCAAAACGGCGGCGACATGTCATCCCAGGCAGCCGGGTCCTGGCGGCCCTGCGCCATCAGCTCCGCTCGGCGAACATAAGCGATCTCCCAGTTCTCGCAGTGCATGCATAGAATCGCGGGCGGCCCAAGTTTGGCGATTGCTTTCATGGCGCTGTACACCATGCCGTCGTGATAGTAATGCATGGCTTTGACTTTCATCGTGTGCCAGATGTCCCAGATATGCTCTCCCGCCTTCGTGTGCAGCCGTAGCTTAAAGGACGTTATGCCATGCTTATCAACTAAATCCGGTATCTCCGCTACGTGGTCGGGCTTCGACAACACGGGCGTGTAGAAGTAATCCGCCATAGTGCTGCCTCGGGTTTCAAGTTCTCTGATGTTTGGCAGGATCTCCTTGAACAGGGGCACTTCTTCCGGTTTAGCGTATCGCAGGGGCGGATTGGTGAAATCTACACTGGCCGTTTCGATTC
>JACPFH010000555.1:1653-3621 GCA_016183075.1 Deltaproteobacteria bacterium
CTTGCCCCGTACGTCAATGGTTCGCTCGGCATCAGGTACCCAACCATCATTACTTCCCACGGCGACAATCTTTTCGTCTTTCACGCCGATCCATTGAATTGAGATTCGCCCTTGGTTAACGACTTTTCCGCCCCGTATGACGAGGTCGAGCCCGGATGATTGGTTTTTTGAAGCCATCATTCCCTCCTTCGGCTTAAATCGAAGTCATCAAGTTAAAACTCGCCATTTCCGGTGCCTGAGGACGACTAGCTGTCTCGGCACTCCTGCGGTCCTCCGAAGGCAAGGCCTATCCACGTTAGCCTGCTGGATTCTTGGAACTCAGCCTATATCCTCTCTCAAGGACCATTGCGATCCTGGCGCATAACACGTCAGGATTTGCGTGTCAAGAAAACTAAGGCGAAATGTGTCGCCTCGTGGATGAGCGAACAACGGAAGTGCTAAACCTCGCAGTTGTTCCTAAATGACTAAACGGCCCGGAGAATCGGAGCGCTGCTCTTACCGCCATTGATCCTTTTAGGTCTTCCCGCTTGATCGCCAGGGCGCGAAGAGCGGCCGGTCCTCGTAGGGGCCGGCGCCGCCTTCGCGCGGGATGAGCGTGACGCGGCGGTGATTTGCGGACAACTTTCCGGCCAAGGCGTCCATGACCCAATCGATCATGAAGTGGATCGTCTCGACCTCGCAGAGGTTTTGCAGGCCGCGGTAATCGTGAAATTCGTCCTCGAAGACCCAAAGCTCTTTGGGCCCGCCAATCTCCTCAAACATCGCGAGCACCTCGTCGAGCCCGGTCAAGGGGTCGAACTCTCCGGAGCAAATAAGCGTGGGACATTTTATGTCGGCGCCGCAGCCGAAGGATGTCATCTGCTCGGCCATGTGATCGAAGGCCTCCTCGTCCCGGATTCCCGCCATGTACATGAACACCTGCTTGAAGCGCGGCGAGGCGTGCTCGAAGATCCCGCGCTTGTCGCCGAAGCAGACCGCGACGACGGCGAGCGCCTTGATCCTCCCGTCCCGGGCGGCGGCGCGCAGGCCCCACAGGGTTCCGAAGCTGCTGCCGATCATGCCTAGCTGGCTCGGATCGACCTCCGGCCGCGTGAGAAGGTAGTCGACGACGGCCGAGACGGCGCGCTCGTAGTTGTCGTGCGTGATCCTGGTCTTGCGCAGGTTGCTCTCGCCTTGCCCGGGACCGTCAAAGGTAAAGACGTGAACCCCGTGCGGCATGAAGGCGCTCCCGAGAGGACCGACCCCGGAAGATTCCTTTGTGCCGTCCATGCCGGGGATAAAGATGATGGTCGGCCGGCGCTTTCGGTCTGGTTGAAGGTGAAGCATTCCCGGCAGCGAGCGACCCTCCCACGGCACCTCAACCCGTTCGATAGGGTGGCCGGCCAGCTCGCGCACCCGCGCGTGGCACTCCAACGCCCGCGTGTACCAGTAGGTCTTCTGTGC
Source organism: Deltaproteobacteria bacterium (assembly GCA_016183075.1). Lineage (GTDB taxonomy): Bacteria > Desulfobacterota > Binatia > UBA9968 > UBA9968 > 2-12-FULL-57-22. Next base: position 3,097 of record JACPFH010000555.1, read on the forward strand.
GTTGTCGTCTTCGAAGATTGTGTGCTGCGCCTCGATGTACGAAGCGATGGCTTTGCCGTAGGCCTGGAGCGCCGTCACCCGGTGGCCGGCGGCGTCCGCGGCCTGCGCGAGGGCCTCCGCATGGAGGCCGTGCTGCCCCACGATCTTCGGGATCATGGCGTAGGTTTTGACCGTCGGGGGAAGCTGTCGGGCGTCGGTGGCGAAATTCTGCACACGGCCGGTCGTCTTCACCATATGGTCCAGTATCCATTGCTGGGCATCGCGCCGTCGGCGAAGTTTCATAGGATCACCTCCGTAAACTTTTGCACGAGAGGCCCCAACCTAACAAGCGGCCGGGAGCGTGTCAATTTAGCTGATTGACAAGCGCAGGGCGGAGGCGTTTAATTTCAGTCGTAAACGGTTACGACGCCTTAAGAAAGGAGATAACGATGCGGACTTCCAATCTTATCGTTTTTTGTTTGGTTTTACTCTTGGTGGCGACCCCGGCGATTGGATTGGAGCCAGGCAGTCAAAGGCCGGCCTTCC
>JACPFH010000569.1 GCA_016183075.1 Deltaproteobacteria bacterium
ATTCGCACGTCACATCTAGAAGACCCTTCAACTCCTCTTCGCTTATGGTCAGCGGGGGCATGAGAACAATCACGTCACCCAAGGGGCGAATGATCACGCCTCTCTTTCGGGCCTCGCGGATGACCTGATGGCCAACGCGCTTGGCAGATGGGTAACCTTTGAGATTTCCCTTGTCTTGGACCAATTCAATCCCCACCATAAAACCCCACTGGCGGATGTCGCCGACGTGGGCAAGGGGTAAGAAATCCTCCTCCAGCCGCCGCCTCAAGTAAGCGATCTTAGGTTGCATCCGATCTAGGATTTTCTCCGTCTTAAAAAGATCGAGGCTTGCCAGCGCCACGGCGCAGCCCAGAGGATTGCCAGTGTAGGTATGGCCGTGAAAAAAACTCTTGAACTCCCCATACTCTCCAAGAAAGGCGGAGAATATCTCTTCGGTCGTCAAAGTAGCGGCCAAAGGGAGATAACCACCCGTGATGCCCTTAGCCAGGCAAAGAATATCGGGTGTAACGCCCTCGTGCTCGCAGGCGAACATTTTGCCGGTCCGGCCAAAGCCCGTAGCCACCTCGTCGAGGATCAAAAGGATGCCGTTCTTCCTGCAGATCTCACTCAGCGCCCTCACATAACCAACCGGCTGCGCCCACATTCCCGCGGCCCCCTGCATCAAAGGCTCCATGATGAGAGCCGCAAGGGAATCTTTTTCCGTTGAAACCTTTTGCCGCGCCTCTTCGACGGCAGCCTGTACGGCCTCCTTTTCGCCCATGCGGCGAAAGTAACGATAAACGTGCGGCGGGTTGAGACGGAGCACCGGGAAGAGCAGGGGAAGATGAAAGCGATGAAAGGTCTCGGAGTAGCCGACGCTCATGGCCCCGATGGTGTCCCCATGATAGGCCTCGACTAGCGAAGCGAAGCGCGTGCGATTTTTCTCCCCTTTGAGCTGCCAGTACTGAAAGGCGATTTTAAGCGCCACCTCCACGGCCGTGGCGCCGTTGTCAGAGTAGAAAACCCGCTTGAGCCCTCGCGGGGCGATCTGGACAAGCTTTTCGGCGAGCTCGATGCCCGGCAGATGGCTTAATCCGAGAAAGGTCGAGTGAGCTATCTTGCCGATTTGCTCTTTGAGAGCGTCGTCCAGCTCTTTTTTTTCGTGGCCGTGGACATTGCACCAAAGAGAAGAGACCCCATCGAGATATCTTTTTCCCTCGACATCAATCAGGTAGTGACCCTCACCCCTTTCAATGATCAGCGGCTCCTCATCCACCCACTCCCGCATCTGCGTAAACGGATGCCAGAGATAAGAATGGTCTAACTCTTTAAGCTTCTCATAGTCTGGCATAATGCGCTGGTTGAGAATCGAAGATTGAGGATCGCGGATCGATCTTCTATCCTCTATCCTCCATCCTCATCTCCACCTTGGCTTCCTCGAACGCTTTTAGCGCCCGATGCAGATGCTCATGCGTGTGGGTGGCCATGAGGGTAATCCTGAGACGCGACGTGCCCGGTGGAACGGTGGGCGGACGGATGCCGTGCGCAAAGACTCCCCTTTGCAGCAATTGCTCCGAGAAGGCCATGCACTTTTGCGCATCCCCGATGATAAGCGGTTGGATCTGGCTTTGGCTCTCGCCCAGAGAATAGGCGAGGCTTCTAAGCCCATCTCTCAAAGCCCGGCAATTATGCCAAAGCGCGAGCCTCCTCTGCGGCTCCTTATACACAAGATCGACTGCCGCAATCGCCATCGCCATCACGGCCGGCGGAAGAGAGGTGGTGTAGATAAAACTCCGGGAGCGGTTGATCAGAATCTCGCGTAGCTCCCGCGGTCCCGCCACGTAGGCTCCGAACGCCCCCAGCGCCTTGCCCAACGTTCCCATTTGAACCAAGATGCGATCTCCCAATCCCAATTTAGCGACCACACCCGCTCCATTCGGCCCGCAGACGCCCGTGGCGTGGGCTTCGTCGACCATGACCATCGCTCCGTAACGCTCCGCGAGATTCACGATCTCCGCGAGCGGAGCCTCATCTCCGTCCATACTGAAGAGGGTTTCGGTCACGATCAGCTTGCGCGCCGCTGCCGGCGCTTTTTTCAGACCCTCTTCCAGACGCTCCAAATCACAGTGGGGGTAGACCACGACCGTTGCCCGAGCGAGACGACAGCCGTCGACAATGCTCGCATGATTAAAAGAGTCGCTCAGGATCACGCCCCCCTCACCAATGAGGGAAGAAAGGATACCGATATTGGCATGATAGCCGGAATTGAAAACCAGTGCCGCTTCCGTTCCCTTCAGCCCGGCACTCTTATCCTCCAGCTCTTCGTGAAGCGTCATATTGCCCGATATCAGACGCGAGGCTCCCGAGCCGCAACCATACCGATCGATCGCTTCCTTCGCCGCCTGGCGCATTACCGGGTGGTTGGCCAGGCCGAGATAGTTATTCGAGCAGAGATTAATGACCTCCTGGCCATCAACCTGGAGGGTCGGTCCCTGCTCCCCCTCGACATGGCGCAGTTTTCGGTAGAGGCCCTGCTCTTTAAGCCGCTTTAATTCCTCTTCGATGAAATTGCCAGCCATCCCACGTTGACTTATTACAAGGATAGGCGCTTATCAACAGAGCCGATTTTTGCCATTTTTTTGTTTTTCCTGGTATATAAGAACAACGATCTTCCATGGCTAAGCCCAAGATCATCTTCGCTTGTCAGAGCTGCGGCTATCAGTCACCCAAATGGCTCGGCAAATGCCCCGACTGCGATCAGTGGAATACCCTGGTTGAGGAAAGGATCGAGCGCGCATCTCATCCGCGCGGCGAAGTCGCTCTCAGCACCGCCGAGGTCGCCGCTCCCGTCTCCGAGATATCCGCAACCGACAAGCCCCGAGTCGGTTCCGGCATCAAAGAGTTTGACCGGGTCCTCGGCGGAGGCCTCGTCCGCGGCTCGGTCATCCTGATCGGGGGCGATCCCGGAATCGGCAAATCCACCCTTCTCCTCCAGGCGTTCGCCGCCCTCAGCCATGCGGGACACACGTGCCTCTATGTCTCGGGCGAGGAGTCACGGCAGCAGATGAAGATGCGCGCGGAGCGGATCGGCATCACGTCGTCCAAGCTTCTGCTCCTCAGCGAAACCTCTTTGGAGCGGATCCTGGAGCAGATTCGAAAGGTCAATCCTGCGGTCGTGGTGGTCGACTCGATCCAAACCATTTTCACTTCTTCCTTGCCCTCGGCGCCCGGAAGAATCGGACAGGTGCGCGAATGTTCCGGCGCGATTATCGTTCTGGCAAAGAAAAAAGGGCTGAGCACCTTTCTCATCGGCCACGTGACCAAGGACGGATCGATCGCCGGCCCGCGCGTGCTCGAGCACATGGTCGATACGGTTCTCTACTTCGAGGGGGAAGGCGGGCACAGCTTCCGCATTCTCCGAGCCGTCAAGAACCGCTTCGGCTCTACCAACGAGATCGGCGTCTTTGAGATGAAAGAGGCGGGCCTGCGAGAGGTAAACAACCCTTCGGAGATCTTTCTGATGGAGCGGCCCCTCGGTGTTCCAGGCTCCGTCGTCGCTTGCAGCATGGAGGGTACGCGGCCGATCCTGATCGAGCTTCAGGCCCTCGTAAGCCCCTCTTTCCTCGCGGTTCCGCGGCGGACGACCATCGGCGTGGATCACAACCGCGTGGCGCTCCTGGCCGCCGTCCTGGAAAAGAAGATGGGAATTCAGCTCTTCAACCAGGACATCTTCGTCAACGTCGCGGGCGGGGTGCGCGTCAACGAACCGGCCGTCGACCTGGGCATTGTCGCCGCCGTCGCTTCGAGTTACCGGGAAAAAGCCATCGATCCGAAAACCGTCCTGGTCGGGGAGGTCGGACTGGCCGGAGAGGTCCGGGGCATCGCCCAGGTCGAAGCGCGCGTCAAGGAAGCAACCAAGCTGGGATTCGAGCGCTGCATCCTGCCGCGCACGAACGCCTCGCAACTCAGTCACCTGAGCGGTGTCGACCTTACCGGCGTAAGCTCGCTTGCAGAATGCTGGCAGATATTATTTTAGTTTCGAGTTTCTGGTTTTTAGTTTTAAGTTGACGGCCTTGTATCAGGCGGCCGGGTTCGCTATGAATACGATGAGTTCCAAACTCAAAACCCATCACTCAGAACTCAAAACCATCTCTATCGTGCCGGAGTGGCGGAATGGCAGACGCGTCGGACTCAAAATCCGATGGAGGCAACTCCGTGGGGGTTCAAGTCCCTTCTCCGGCACCACATATCACCTGCAAACGTCAAAACTTCCGCTATCCTCTGCCCTGGCGAAATCGATAATTTCGTCGCCGTGAAAGTCTCGGGGGAGCTGATTCTTGGCAATTCCCGCCCGGGATTGCGTCGGCGCTTGAATGCACACCAGGTCCCTGTTATAGAATCGCGCCATCCGAAAAAAGGAGGAATTCACCGTGAAAGAGTATATCAATCCACCCGCCCTTTATAAGTCATCTGTTTATTCGCACGCCGTGAAAGCCGGGAACATCATCTTTGTCTCGGGTCAGTGTGCTAATGTCTCGGAAGATCACCCGGAATGGTCCGGGTCACATAAACCCATAAGGCCGGGCGATCCCTATTTTCAGGCGCGACTTTGCTACCAGAACCTGAAAGCGGCCTTAGAGGGCGCCGGGGCAACCATGCGGGATGTGGTGAAAATCAACACCTACAGCACACACCCGGATTATCGAAGGGTTTTAATTGAAGTCCGTAAAGAGTTCTTTGAGCCCCCTTATCCTGCCAGCACCGGTGTTGTCGTGTCGAGCCTGTACGACCCGGGAGCTCTATTCGAAGTCGAAGCCATCGCTGTAGTTGACACCGAAAAAGGGTGAGAGAGTCTATTTCGCCCAGCCGGCTCTCTTGAAGAAACCCGACCTCTCGAGCTCATAGACAAAAGCATTATCGTAAAATTCTTTCGGGTCGGCGCTCTTGGTTTGCGGGAATTCTTTCTCGTCGAGGTATCCGAACCAGCTCTGAATCTCCGCAACGTTAACGGCCGGGCCCGTCGCCCAGTAGGGAGCGAAGGCTTCGTAGGCCTCGTTTACCATTCTCGGATCGTCAATTTTTGTGTATTTGGCGATCGCCCTCTTTGCCGATTCCGGCTCCTTCCTCGTCAGCACCACTCCTTCCGCAAGGCCTTTAAGAAAGGCATAGATGGTGTTGGGGTTTTCTTTGATGTACTTCTCGGATGAACCGTAAGCGGCGTGGAGACCCGGGATATTCATTCTTCCGATGTCGATAAGCAGGTTTAAACCGGCATCCCGCGCTTTGAGAGTTGTAGGAGCGGATAACGTCCCGGCTGCGGCTTGCCCGGCGATGACCGCCGTTAAAATCCCGCTGACCGTGCGAGCAGGAAGAAACTTGACGTCTCTATCGGGGTTGAGTCCGCTTTTCTTCAGGCCTTCCCGCGACGCGATTTCAATCAGGGACCGCGGCGTGCTCACGGCGACGGTTTTTCCCTTGAGCTGCTGGACGCTGGTGATTCCCTTTCCTCCCCACGTCTGAAAAACCAGCCTCTCAAGAGTTCGCATAAGGACCTTGAGCGGCGCTCCCTGAAGACGCGCGTTAAGCAAATCTACCCCGACGCCGGCAAAGTCGGCTGATCCCGACACGACCGCTTGAACCGCCGCTTGGGGATTGAGGACCTCGAGTTTCACGCCAAGCCCGTGTTTCTTGAAAAGACCGGCCTCATAGGCAACCCACAGCGGCGTGGAAGCCCCGCTCGGCTGTGGATAGGCAACGACGATTTCGGTCTTTTCTGGCTGTCCGCCGGCTTCAATGGCAGCGAAACACGCTGACGCGAGCGGAACCAGGGGCAAGCTAAAAAAAAGCATCCGTCGGAGCCGGTAACTGGCGTGACTTCTTGGGCTTTTCCTAATCATGACTCTCCCCCCTACGTAATGCTTTGGCCCATTCCTTTTCTTATTGCGTGACCGCGAGGGAAAAGCTACGCGCTTTTTCACACGTTCGCAAACGCTTCCCGGAAATGTCTCAACCCACGCGATGTAAATCGAGCCTTCGACGACCGCCGTGGAGTTTGTCGATAGGCAGCGCCCGGGACCACACAAGTGTTAGTCCCGGGCGCTGCTGTCGTTAAGGCAGGAGTTATTTGATTTTGACCGCTGTCCGAGCCCGGTGGCAGATGCGGTAATCAAGTATGTTTCCGTCTTCATCCGTTCGTGTCTCGACTGTGGGCGAATTCGTGCTCATGACCAGCGTCTTAAGATCGTGAGATATGTAGCCGGAAAATTTGATGCCGTTGATGATCGACGTTTCTCCGATCTCGCCGGCGGGTCCGGCGACAACGGTCCGGGTTACGGGACCCTGGTTCACGGTAAACGTGCGATCCGGAGCCACCTGATACGTGAAGTCAGCGCTTATGTCAGCCGCGCCGCCGGCCATAAGGGATAACAATGGAGCGGGAGGGTGACGAAAATCGAC
>JACPFH010000551.1 GCA_016183075.1 Deltaproteobacteria bacterium
CGCTATCAGCTCTACCGCGCCGGCTGCGGCCGTGATCGACGACTCGAAGAGCTTTGGGGAGCGCAGCGGAAGTAGGAAACGAAGGCAACAGGCAATAGTAACGGCAAGAGTAAAAAGGCGAAGATGGACACGGACAAGAGGCAATAGGGGGAAAAGCAAGGATAAAGAATGACAGTTTGCTAAAACGTGAAGCGGCGCATGCTGACGTTTATGATGATGCCCATGGCCGTCATCATCGATACGAGCGAAGAGCCGCCGTAGCTGAAGAAAGGAAGCGGAATCCCCACCACGGGCAGAAGGCCGGCTACCATCGCCACGTTGATTGTGACCTGCCAGAAGACAATACTCAGCATGCCGAAGACCAGGAGCGCGCCAAAGCGCTCCCTGGCGCGTGCGACGACTTTGAGAGCAAGCATGATCAGCACGAAATAGAGGGCAACCAAAATCGCGCAGCCGAGAAATCCCCATTCTTCGGCGAAAACTGAAAACACGAAATCGGTATGTTGCGCGGGCAGGAATTCGAGCTGGTTCTGCGTGCCGTGGAGATAGCCCTTTCCCAATAGCTTGCCCGAGCCAATGGCGATTTTGGATTGAATGACGTGATAGCCCGCTCCCAAAGGATCGAGATCCGGGTTGAGAAAAGTCAGGATTCGTCTTTGCTGGTAGGCTTTCAGGAACTGCCAGGCGATGGGTAAGAGCGTCAACCCGGCGGCCACCAGGTAGGAAAAGGAGCGCAACCGCAGACCTCCCATCAGGACCACGCTGACGAAAACGAGAGACAAAATCACGGCGGTTCCGAGGTCAGGCTGGATGAGAGTAAGGATCATCAGAGGAGCTGCAATGAGGGCGGGCCACCAGAGGTCGCGCAGCCGGAAACCCGTCGCAGGCTCATCGTATTGCAGGTATTTGGCCAAGACCAAGACGATGGCAAGCTTCGTCGGCTCGGAGGGCTGCAGGGCAAAAAAGCCGAGATTGATCCAGCGTTGGGAGCCGCCACCGAAGGAGCCGATGAACAGAACCAGCACGAGAAGCCCGAGCGACAGCGCGTAGCAAGGATATGCGAGCCGTTCAAAATTGTGGTAGTCGACCATCGTAGCGGCGAGCATGGCGAACAGACCGATCAGGAACCAGTAGAACTGCTTGCTCGCCAGGTTGGCTTGCTCCTGGATGGGGCTGTAGGTAGCGCTGTAGACGGTAAGGATGCCAACGAAGACGAAGGCGACCGTCAAGCCGAAAAGGCCCCAGTCAAAGTGGGAGATGAGCCGGCGATCAATCTGCATAGGGCGCTGCTACACGGCTTGCCAGTCTGGGCTCGGTCGGGGAGGGCTGGCCGTCAAGCGTAAAGTATCTCTCGATGATTTTTTTGGCCATCGGAGCCGCTGCGGAACCACCATGTCCGCCGTGTTCGACCAGAACCGCCACCGCGATCTCGGGTTTTTCGACCGGAGCGAACGCAACGAACCAGGCGTGATCGCGGATCTTGTACGCGAGCTGTTCGCTCTTGACGATCGCCCCTTTCATCTCCGCTACCTGAGCGGTTCCGGTCTTGCCGCCGATCATGACCAGATTCGATTTCGACCTCCCGCCGGTCCCGTGGCCGCTGTTGACGACGTCTCCAAGGGCTTTCCTGATATGCTCGAGCGTGTCTTCTTTTAGGTTCAACGTGCGGATGACCTCCGGACCGTACTCGCGGACCAGGCGGCCGTCGAGAGATTCGACCTTGCGCACAAACCAAGGCCGATGCAACGTGCCCCCGTTGGCAACCGCCGCAATCAAGTTTGCCATCTGCAGCGGGGTGACGGTGACATAACCTTGCCCGATGGCGATCGAAGGCGTTTCTCCGGGAAACCATGGCTGGCCAAACCGCCTTTGCTTCCATTGGGTGTCCGGGATCAGGCCCGGTTTTTCGTGGTCGAGTTCGATGTTGGAGATTTGGCCCAATCCCAGCGCGCGCGCGTACTTTGCGATCCGATCCGGGCCCAGCTTCTGACCGAGCTGGTAAAAGTAGACATCGCAGGATTCGACCAGGCCTTTGTGGAGATTGACCGCGCCGTGTCCTCCCTTTTTCCAATCACGGAAGACCCGGTTGCCGACGGTCAAGGAGCCGGGACAAAAGAACGTCGTCTCGGGTCGAATGACCCCTTCCTCCAAACCCGCAATAGCCAGGACGATCTTGAAGGTTGAGCCCGGGGGGTATTGTCCTTGAATGGCTCGGTTGTTTAGAGGGTGAGCTGGGTCCTGCGTCAAGGTTCGCCATTCTTCGCCGGTCACGCCCCGCGCGAAGACGTTCGGATCAAACCCCGGGGTGCTGACCATGGCCAGGATCGCGCCGCTGTTGACGTCCAAAGCCACGATCGCCCCGTCCTTTCCCGCCAGCGCCTGGGCGGCAGTCTCTTGCAGATCGCGATCCAGCGTCAAGTGAACACTCTGCCCGGGCACGTCCTCAACGGCATGAAGCACGCGAACCCGCCGTCCCAGCGCGTCGACCTCGACCTGCTGACCGCCGCTCTGGCCGCGCAGATATTCCTCCCATTTCTTCTCCAGGCCGAAGTGACCGATCTCGTCACCCATAGCGTATCCGCGCTGCCGCCGCGCCTTTAGCTGCTGTGAGTTGATCTCTCCGATGTAACCCAAAACGTGGGCGGCCATGCTGCTGCTGAGGTAGCTGCGCCGTGGACGGATCCAAAGCGTGACCCCGGGCAGGTCGAGCTGGTGGGCCTCGACGGTCACGACGGAACGCCAGTCGATGTCTCGTCCAAGAACGATCTCGCCAAAAGCCGGCCGCATTTTGTTTTCCCCGACAAGATTTCGGAAATCGTTCTCATCGCGTCCGAGGACATGGGCAAGCCGTTTCAGCGTGGCGTCCGGATCCTCAGCGTCCTCCGGCACGAAAACCAAATCAAAGGAAGGACGGTTGTCGACCAAGAGCGCGCCTTTGCGGTCGAAGACCATGCCGCGCGCGCCCGGGACCTTTTTTATCCGGATGCGATTGTTTTCCGACAGATAGGTGTAACGGTCCCCTTCGATAACCTGGAGGAAGAAGAGGCGGCCGATCAGAAACAGAAACGCCGCCGAAACCAGCGCGACGAGCAGGTTCACGCGCGATCGCATATGCGGGTCGACTTCGGTGCGAAAGGGTAGGAGCAACATGGCAGCCTAGGACGGCATCGCGGCCGCTTCTACGTAATGCTGGCCGCGCCGAAAGAAGAAAAAAAGGATGGGAGCCAGAACCGTGGCCGCCAACGCGTCCAACAAAATGTATTGGAGAAGTCCACGCCACAGGCCGTCCGAGCTCAAAAACAAAGACGAGGCCATCAGCAAGGCGAGCGCTTTCACACACGCGGCGGCGAAGACCACGACGGCGCTCAGGACCGAGTCGTGGATCCAGATGCAGCGCGAGCTCAGGTAGACGGCCAGAAACACAAGCGACATCGCGAACGCGTTAAGGCCCAAGAGCGGGCTGGAGAAGACATCAACCGAATAGCCCAAGAGGAAAGCCCCGAGGGCGGCCCCGACCGTGGGGTAGTTGAGTCCCCAATAAACGCAGAGTATCAGGGTCAGGTCCGGAACGATGGGTCCGAGAGGAAGCAAATGAAAGACGGTCGTCTGGAAGAGCACCAGGAGAAAGCCGACCGCTAAGAAAAGCAATGACAGCTTCATGTTCGTCCTTACGGCTGGTTCTCCTCTTTGTGGGGCGCGTCCTGTGGAGGAACCAGCAAGACCTCCTCGATGTTCGAGGGATCGACGGCCAGGTCGACGGCCACGAACTGGAACAGGCCGAAACTCTTTTTGCGGACTTTGGCCACCGTGCCCACCAAAAGACCCTTGGGGAAAATCCCGTCCACGCCGGATGTGATCAGGCGGTCGCCGGCCTCGACATCTTCGCTCCGTTTCACGTACTTCATGACCGGTCCGTTGTCGAGGGAGCCGCCAACGATGCCGCGCGCTCGGCTGCGTTGAACGATCACATCGACGCCACTATGGGGATCGGTGAGAAGCAAGACTTTGGCGCTGCGCGACGTCACCGCGACCACGTGTCCTACCACGCCTGCGGGCGAGACCACGGCCATCCTTCTGACCACTCCGTGAGCGCTGCCCTTATCCAACGTGAGGCTGCGGAACCAGGTGCTCGCGCTGCTGCCGATTACTGACGCGGTGAGCGAGGCAGACGGCAGTTGCGACCGGAAAGCAAGCAGCTCGGCCAGTCGTCGGTTGGTGGCTTCAACTTCCAGCAGCCGGTTCCGTTCCGCCTCCAGATCCTGGATTCTTTCCCGCAACTGGCGGTTCTCGCTGGCCAGTCCACCCAGCCGCGCAGACAGGTCAGCGATGTCGCGGACCCAAAGCACCACGGCGTGAGCGCCGATCTGGAGCGGCCGCATGAGCGCGAGCAGGAGAGGTCCGACCGGGTCCGCTCTAAGACGGCCGTTGGCCGCCGCGGCAAGGATGGAGAGGGAAAGGAAAACGCAAAGGCACGAACTCAGCAGGACTTGATTTCTGCGCGCGAAGGCAAACATGGAAGGCTTACATTCCGCCTTGAGGAAAATCCACGGGGGTGCGATGCCCTAATATCTCATCCAAGGCTTTTCCCGCTCCCATCACCACCGCCGTCAGCGGATCATCGGCGAGCATTACCGGGAGCCCGGTTTCTTCCCGGAGCAAGGTGTCAAGGTTTCTGAGCAGCGCCCCCCCGCCGGCCAGGACGATGCCGCGATCGACGATGTCCGAAGCCAGCTCCGGTGGGGTGCGTTCCAGCGAGATTCTGACAGCGTCAACGATCTGGTTGATCGGTTACAGAAGCGAGTCTCGGATCTCCTCGTCCGTGATCACCGCCGTCTTGGGCACGCCGGCGACGCGGTCTCGACCCTTGATCTCCATGGTCTGAATCTCATCTCCGGGGTAGGCGGAGCCGATCGTGATCTTGATGAGCTCGGCTGTTCTCTCTCCGACCAGCAGGTTATATTTCCGCTTGATGTATTGGGCAATCGCCTCGTCCATCTTGTCTCCTCCCACCCGCACTGAGCGCGAGAAGACGATTCCGGAAAGGGAGATCACTGCAACCTCCGTGGTCCCGCCGCCGATGTCGACGATCATGCTCCCCGTGGGTTCCGTGATGGGCAGCCCGGCTCCGATGGCGGCCGCCATCGGTTCTTCAATCAGGTAAACCTCTCTTGCCCCGGCGGACTCTGCGGATTCCTTGACGGCCCTCTTTTCGACTTCGGTGATGCCAAAGGGCACGCCGATGATAATCCGGGGCCGCACCAGGGTGCGGCGGTTGTGGACTTTCTGGATGAAGTAGCGGAGCATCGCCTCGGTGATCTCAAAGTCGGCGATGACTCCGTCTTTGAGCGGTCGGATGGCGACGATATTCCCCGGGGTGCGACCGAGCATCTTCTTGGCTTCGGCGCCCACGGCCAATACTTTCTTTCCGCCGCGCTCGTTCTTTTGCTGCACGGCCACGACCGAAGGCTCGTTGCAGACGATGCCCTCGTTCTTGACGTAGATGAGGGTGTTCGCCGTGCCGAGGTCGATAGCGAGGTCGTTGGAAAAGATCCCGAACAGCGAATCCAGCATCTGCGGGCTCCTTTTTACCTTAGAAAGGCCAGAATACAACTACCGAAAAATAACAGATTTGCCCTGTTCAAGCAAGAATAACCCCTTTTGTTGCTCCCTCCCCCAGTGCGCCGGCGCGGTTGCATTGGTTCGGTCCATTCCCTATGATATTTTTGCTGGTTGCGTCTTAGTTTTGAGCTGAAAGGTACACGGTCCCATGTTGGATATCCTGCGCAAACGGAAACGCTCTTGGATCATTGTCTTTTTGATCGGGATGATCGTAGTGGTGTTCGCTCTTTGGGGCGTGGGCAGTTACGTTAACGATTCCGGTCAGACCAACGTGGCGGTCGTCAACGGGGAGGCCCTGACGCCACGGGAATTTGAGGTCCATTACCAGCGGTTCCTGGAAAACTACCGCAATCTGTTTCGGGAAGCCCTGACCGATGAGATGATCCGGAACCTCAATCTGAAGGGAGCGGTCTTGGAGGAACTGGTTCAAAAGCGGCTTTTGCTCCAAGAGGCTGAGAGACTTGGCCTGGTCGTCGGCGATGAAGAGCTCAGAGACGAGATCGCCCGGGTTCCGGTCTTTACGGTGGATGGTCGTTTCAGCAAGAGCCGTTACCTCCAGGCGCTGCGCTCCAGCCGCCTCACCCCGGCGGCGTTTGAGGCGGAACAGCGCGAGCAGCTGACGATGCAGAGGCTCTACGCCGTCATCCGAGACAGTGTTCAGGTCGCGGAAGCAGAGCTGAGGGATCGCTACCGACTCAGGGGGGAAAAGTTGGACCTTCATTTCATCCGGATCTCTGCCGATCAGTTTCTCAGCGGAGTCAAAGTGACCGCGGACGAGGTCAAAAGCTACTACGAGCGCAATCGGGAATCTTTTCGGGAGCCGCCCCGCGCTCAGGTGGAATACGTGAGCTATCCGTTCGAGCATTTTGCCGCCAA
>JACPFH010000552.1 GCA_016183075.1 Deltaproteobacteria bacterium
CGAAAACGGGCCAAGGGAATCTGCTATCATTGCGGTCAGAAGTTCCCGCCCAAAGAGCTCACCATGGATCATCTGATCCCGATCATCCGCGGCGGCAAGTCCACCAAAGGAAATCTCGTTCCGAGCTGCAAGAAGTGCAACACGGAGAAGAAGTACAAGCTCCCCTTCGAACGGGAATGAGCCGGCGCTCAATGCATGATGCCGCCGCCCTCGACGACGAGAAGCTGGCCGGTAATAAAGTCGCTGTCGGAGCTGGCTAAAAAGACTGCGGTGCCGGTAATGTCTTCGGGCATTTCGATCCGACTGAAGACGCGCCGATCGATTCCAGCCTGGCGCCGATTGCGCACCTCTTCGGTTACGACCTCCTCGCTCATGGTGGAGCCCGGTGTCATGCAGTTCACGTTGATATTCCAAGCACCGAGCTGCCTTGCCAGCACGCGAGTCATTGCGATTACCCCGCCTTTTGAGACGGTATAGTGGGGCATGTTGCCGCTGCCGCTGAAAAAAGTCCCCGAAGCGATGTTGATAATCTTGCCGCTTTTTTGCCGCCTCATGACCGGAATAACCGCCCGGCAGCAGAGAAACACCCCTTTCAGATTTACCGCCATGACCCGATCCCACTCCTCCAGAGGGAGCTCATCGAGCATTCCCTTCCACAGCGGCGCGGTGACGTAAACGGCCGCGTTGTTAAGCAGTACATCGATCCGCCCAAAACGGCTTACGGTTTCCTGAACGAGGCCTTCGACGCTTTCGTACTTGGTGACGTCGGTGGCGCGCGCCCAGGCCGATCCGCCGTCCCGGCGTATGGTTTCGGCTACCGATTCTCCGGCCCGCTCGTCGATTTCGGCGATCACGACGCGCGCGCCTTCTGCGGCGAACCTTCGGGCATAAGCCCTACCGATCCCGTGTCCGGCCCCGGTGATGATAGTGACTTTGTCTTGGAGTATCATCACTCGGCCTGTCCTAGCAGGTTGCGGAAAAACTCTCCGTTCACCCTTCGACGGGCTCAGGGCCTGTCCTGAGCGGAGTTCGTCCTTCGACATGCTCAGGACGAACGGAGTCGAAGGGGCGAACGGATGATGCCTTGAAATCATTGAGTATTTTCCGTTCATGCTGAGCTTGTCGAAGCATGGAAATCAGTTTTTCCACAAGCTCCTAGGCTTTCTGGTACTTCGCCCTCGCGGTCCGTTTTATTTTTTTCTGTTTTCCCCATCGGACAAGTACCTGGCGCAGGTACAGGCGCGACTTGCTTCTTGCGCCTCCCTGCTTCGCCAGGTCGTCGATGGTGAAGCGGTTGGGCAGTGCCTTGAGAACATTGTTCCAGTTCACCATCGTGCGCCGCCTTGCTCTCCCCCGAGTCCTTGCCTTTCCGGCACGATCCGCCCCGAGCAACCTGGAAACCCGCAGGTGGCGCCGTAATTCGCCCTTCAAAGAAGTCAGCTCCGAAGTTCGGCGACCGATTTCTCTCCGGAGCCGGCTGACTTCCCTGCGCAATGATGTTCTAAGGTCTATGGCCATAATTCCTCCATTGTTGGTTTATGGTCCTACGACCCACGGAGTTACTCATCCCAGCCGTAGGTACCGATCAGCTTGACGAAGTGACACTCACCCAGGTAATCCTCTTCGAGACCTTCGGTGGTTTTGCGGATGCGCACCAAAGCCTGGAGCTCTTGTTCCCCCATGGGTACCACTAGCCGACCCCCAGGCTTGAGCTGTTCCAGTAGCGGGCGCGGAAGGCACGGAGCAGCCGCGGAGATCACTACGCCGTCGTAAGGCGCGTAGTCAGCCAAGCCTAATGTCCCGTCCCCGGTGATGATACGGACGTTATCATAACTCAGGTTCGCTAGCACGAAACGAGCCCTCGTGGCAAGAGCCTCCAATCGTTCCATGGAATAGACCTGCGCGCACAGTTCCGCCAGTACCGCCGTTGCGTAACCGGAGCCGGTGCCAACCTCGAGAATCCGCTCGTTGCCGCGCAGCTCTAACGCCTGCACCATGAGGGCAACCATATATGGCTGGGAGATGGTTTGATCCTGCCCGATTGGCAACGGCCGATCTTCGTAGGCTTGGCCCTTCAGCTCTTGGGGAACAAAAAGATGGCGCGAAACTTTCCCCATCGCCTGCAACACTCTGGGGTCTCTGATATCGCGGCTTTTGAGCTGCTCCTCGATCATTCGCTCCCTGGCTATTTCGTAGTCGTTTATCATGGAAGGAAACCGATACCATCGCGTCGATTTTATGCTAACGGAACCCATCGGCGGATTCAACGATCCCCAACCGCCCTTCAGCTTTTCTTGGCGGTCTGCACCTGAAAGGCTGATATCCGCCTGACGACCTTTGAGCTCCCACACTTGGTGCACTTGACCGCCTTTATCTTGCGTCCGTATTCGGCGATCGAGCAGGTCACCTCAAAGGGCTTCGAGCACCTGTGACAGAAGAACTCGTACGTCGGCATGTTATTACCTTCCGATGGTTTTCACGGTGCCCCCGGTTGGATACTTCACGGGGATAAGCGCATTCTTCTTCTGTTGATGCGCCTCTGTCAAGTCTCTTTTGACTAGAGTTTGCATCCGGGTTCGGGCCCTTTGGGGCTTACAATGTCAGAGGATTTTTTGTAGGCTCTGTGGTGGCAGGAGCGGTCGGAGGAGCCGGTTTTCAGGCTGCAGTTAGGAGGGTGTCATGGAGGCACTTAAGCGCTTTCTCAAGGGGCGCGTCGTGATCAAAATCGGGGACATCACCAAAGAGGACGCCGAGGCCATCGTTAACGCGGCGAACATCTCGCTCATGGGAGGAGGCGGCGTCGATGGAGCAATCCACCGGGCCGGCGGACCGGCGATTCTCAAGGAATGCGAGGGGATTCGTCAGACCCGGTACCCCGACGGATTGCCGACGGGAGAGGCCGTGATGACCACGGCGGGAAAGATGGCGGCCAAACATGTCATCCATACCGTGGGACCGGTCTACGAAAAAGGGGGAAAGGAAAAGGCCGAGCAGTTAGCGTCCTGTTATCGGAATTGCCTGAAACTTGCCGTAGCCAAAGGGCTGAAGACGATCGCCTTTCCTGCCATCTCCACCGGCGTGTACGGCTACCCACTGGATGAGGCCGCCAGGGTCTGCTCCGAGGCGATCGAGAAGTTTCTCGGCTCCGACACCTCCATCGAAGAGGTGCGTCTCGTCTTCTTCAGCCGCGCCGATGCCGAGGTTTTCTTGAAAAAGCAAATCTTCATGTCTTAATCATGTCTTATTTCCCGCACAGTTTCTGATAGAGCCACATAGAGGCCCGCCGCGAGTTGACATGTATCAGTAATCGTTTATTCCAAATCATAAACAACTCCGAGCTTTTCGCTCACGTCCCTCAGGCCCTTTAGAATCGAGGGATGCAGCGGTATGCCGTGGACCGCTCTCCCCTTCTCCGTTTCAAACTCGATTTCCCCCGCTACGTAGACTCGTTCTTGACCTTCCACCGGCGGCGTCGATTTCAGCTCCCGGATGAGCCTGTCCATATCGCTCTTAAAATCCAGCGCCGGCCGAAACGCATCGACGCGAATGGCTCCAAAGAAATGGCCACGCGGGAACTGGTTCGAGTTGAGCGCGGTCATATTTCCGGTCAAGACACCGCATAAGATTTCCACCAGGACCGCGAGCCCGTAACCCTTATGGCTCCCGCCGTCTCGGCTCCCTCCCAGAGGCAAAAGCCGGCGGGCCCTTTGCGCCACTCGAGGATCCGCCGTCGGCTCGGCCTTCTCATCGAGCGCCCAACCAAGAGGAATAGGCTCTTCACGGCGCGCCGCGACTTCCAACTTCCCCGCCGCTGCCGTGGTCGTTGCCATATCCAATACGAAGGGAAGCTCATCGAGCGCCGGCGCGGCCAGGCAGAGCGGATTGGTGCCGAACTTGGCTTCTCGTCCGAACGTTGGCACGACTTGTCTACTCGCATTGGTCATGGCAATGCCGATCATGTCGTGCGGCAGAGCTTGCATGGCATAGTACGCCGCCATGCCAAAGTGCCGGCTGTTTCGTACTCCTACCATCGCAACGCCTGAATCTTTGGCCTTTTGAATGGCGAGCTCCATCGCACGGTGGCCTACGACCATCCCCATGCCGCTGTCGCCATCCACAAGTGCTGACGACGCGTTTTCCGAGACAATGCGAATATCAGGTTTGGCTTTCATCTCGCCATCCAGCAGCCACTTCACGTACCAAGTGTGAGGATTGAATCGGATCACACCGTGCGTGTCTACGCCCCGTAGATCGGCCATAACGAGGACATTTGCCGCGATCTCCGCGTCGGTTGGTTCTACGCCTAGCCTCTCGAACGCTAGCTTCACGAAGCGGGTCAATTTTCGGTGATCAACAGGTGTGCTTCCTTGTGTGTTTATTGCCATCGCCGTTTCCTCCGGGCACTTTCGATTGTGCTCTCCTTATCTCTTTAACGAGCGCACGGCCTCGATGTCCAGCCTTATCCGGAAGCCGCCCGCCGTTGACATAACGCCACCCTATCGGATATTTTCCGGCTGAAAATGGCCACGCGGACCCGTCTCAGAGTCGGGAACCCTCTCGATCTCACTAAGGCGGTAGCGGAAGCCGGCTCGACGGGGCAACTTTTGGGTTCGTCGCTGGGTATGGGCGACGGTCGCAACCGCGGGCCGGCCGGCGATCCCTGTGCTAGGAGCGTGGCAGCCCCACCATCCGGGACGCTACTTCTCCTATCCGACGCGCGACGATCTGCGGCGGCTGCGCCAACAGGGAGGGCGGCTTTATCGCGTTCGCGATTTTGTTCGACAGTTCTTCGCGGAGGGAAATCGTGTGGCGCCCTGACTCGCCATCACGACCGCGCGATATCGATCTTGCCCTTGCGGCGCCAGCCCTCGCGCGTAAGCCAGTCGAAGAGTGCGGGCGAGAGGCGCATCAGCCACCACAGCAGCCGCGCCGGGAGCGAGACCACGACCAGGCCGCGGTCGCGGCGAATGGCGCGGATCGCGCTCTCGGCGACCTTTTCGGCGCTGGTGCACGCCCAGGCTGGCAGTTTATGGCGCGCCTGCTCGGGCCGGCCGGTCGCGAAGGTCTCGATCATCGGCGTGCGGACGAAGCCGGGACAGAGCGCGGTGACGCCGAAGCCGGGCCGGCCGTATTCCGCGCGCAGCGCCGCGGTGAAACCGACCAGGCCGGACTTGCTGGTCTGATAGGCGGCGCCCTTGCGCATCGTCACCAGGCCAAAGATGCTGCAGACGTTGAGGATGTGAGCCTGCTCTGCGGCGGCGAGGGCGGGGATGAGCTCGCGCACGAGCTGGACGGGCGCCATGAGATTGACGGCGAGCACGCGCTGCCATTGCTCGGCGCTCATCTCGTGCGTCGGCCCGTAATAGGCAACGCCGGCATTGTTGACGAGGATATTGAGGCTGCTCCAGGCCGACAGCAGGGATTTGACGGTGGCGGAGACTTGCGCGGGCTCGCTCAAGTCACAGACGGTACTCGCCACCGCAACGCCGCAGCTCTCGGCCTCGCGCGTCACCGCCGCCAGCTTCGCCGCGTCGATGTCGATCAGGTAGAGGTCGGCGCCCTCGTGCGCCAACGCCATCGCAATGGCGCGGCCAATGCCGGATGCGGCGCCGGTCACCACCGCCTTCTTGCCGCGGATGACTTTCATCGGTGGAGTACGACAGCGTTGTTTAAACGGCTGCGGTGTGGCTCAATCGCGGCATCGGCCGAAGCGCCTGCGCGTGCTCGAACGATACAATAGGTCCGATTGGTGTCGACTTTAAAGCCCGTGACCTTGATCACCGGCGCCTCCGCCGGCATCGGCTCGGCCTTCGCGCGCCTGTTTGCCGAACGCGGCCACGCGCTCGTGCTGGTGGCGCGGCGACAAGCGCAGCTTGCCGCCGTGGCCGACGCGATCGCCGTGGCCGGCCGCGAGCGGCCGCAGGTGATGGCGATCGATCTCGCGGGCACGGGAGCGGCCGACCGGATCGCGCGCGAGCTCCTCGCCCGTGGGTTGGAGCCCGCGATCGTCGTCAACAATGCCGGGTTTGGCCTCGCCGGGGCGGCGGCGGCGCTCGACCGTGCGCAACAGCTCGTCATGGTCGACCTCAATGTTCGGCTCCTCACCGACCTGTCGCTGCGCTGGATCGAGAGCGTGGCGCGCCACCGCGGCGGCATCCTCAATGTTGCTTCGGTGTCGAGTTTCTTTCCCGGGCCAGGAATGGCTGTCTACTACGCCACCAAGGCCTATGTGCTGTCGCTGACCGAGGCGCTGCGCGGCGAA
>JACPFH010000553.1 GCA_016183075.1 Deltaproteobacteria bacterium
ACTCTTTAATCGCGCACCGGTTATAGGCGGGAAGTGATTTGTTCTCATCGTAGGGAACGATCCTCCAGCCAGCCCAACGAAGTTCCGGGTCTATCCGCTCTCTACGGGTTTGGGATTCGCTTTCCTCAAAGTCCGGCATATTTACTTGGACGTGTAGGCCTATCGGAAACGCCTCCCCTTCCGAAAGCCCAAACCGGCCAATTTTACTACGAAATCCGGGGATAGCAATACGAAAAAAATAATCAATGGACGGCGCGCAGGAAATCGAGCACTTCCGGAATGATCTTGTCCCACGAGGAGCTTTTCGGAGAGAAAGAGACTCGGCCGCCGGGAGCAAGGCGGTAACGGGCCTTGTCCTTCCCGATTAGCTCGAGCAGCCGCTCGACCTTCAGGGAGGATTCGGGATGAAACGCAAGCGAAACCCGCCCGTCATGGTAGGTGATTTGCTGGACAAGATGATCCTTGAGAATCCGGCGCAGATCCATGACCCGAAAAAGATTTTCAACTTCCTCAGAGAACGCTCCATAACGATCCCTGAGCTCCTCCCTGACGGCCTCGAGTTCCTGAGGATCGCCCAGGCTCGCCAGGCGTTTGTAAAAGAGAAGCCGTTGATTCGTATCGGGAATGTAATGATCCGGGAGGTAGGCGGGAATACCCAGGCGAATCTCGGGTTCGACCTCGGTTTGTAACTTTTCGCCTTTAAGCTCCCGCACGGCCTGCTCCAACATCTCGGTGTACAGCTCGAAGCCCACCGCCGAGATATATCCCGACTGCTCTCTGCCCAGGAGGTTGCCGGCGCCGCGAATTTCCAGATCGTGGAGCGCAAGCTTGAAGCCTCCACCGAGCTCGTCAAGCTCCTGGAGCGCTTTTAGCCTCCGCTCGGCGTCCCGCGTCATGATCGTCTCGCCCGGGATGAGAAGGTAGGCGTGGGCGCGCCGGTGAGAGCGCCCGATGCGGCCCCGCAGCTGGTAGAGCTGGGCCAGTCCGAAGCGGTCCGCTCGGTTGATGATGATGGTGTTGGCGTTGGGAAAATCGAGCCCCGACTCGATGATCGCCGAGCACACCAAGATCTGGACGCGGTTTTCCAAAAAATCGAGCATGACCTTTTCCAGCTCCCGGGGGCGCATCTGCCCGTGAGCGGTCGCAAGTTTTGCCTCCGAAACCAAATCGGCGAGCTTCTGGGCCATGCGATCGATGGTTTCGACCCGGTTATGGAGAAAGAAGACCTGGCCGCCCCTCTGGATCTCGCGCAGAATCGCATCCCGAATGACCTGCTCGTCGTAGCGGGTGATGTAGGTGCGAATCGCCAGGCGATCCAACGGCGGCGTCTCGATGATGCTGAGGTCTCGGATCCCGATCAGCGACATATGCAGGGTGCGCGGAATCGGAGTGGCCGTCAAGTTGATCACGTCGACCAGGTGACGAAGCTTCTTAAGTCGCTCTTTATCGGCCACCCCAAAGCGATGCTCTTCGTCGACCACAACGAGCCCGAGATTTTTGAATGCCACGTCCTTTTGCAGCAGCCGGTGCGTTCCGATCACGATATCGACCAGCCCTCCTGCGAGGTCTTTGACTACCCGCTGATTTTCCCTGGGTGTCAGAAAGCGGCTTGCCATTTCCACCCGCACCGGATAGTTTCGCAGCCGGTGGCGAAAAGTCTGCAAATGCTGCTGCGCCAGAACCGTGGTCGGAGCGAGCACGGCCACCTGCCTGCCATCCATGACCGCGAGAAAGGCGGCCCTGAGCGCAACTTCAGTCTTGCCGTAGCCCACATCGCCGCAGATGAGCCGGTCCATCGGCTTCTTTTTCTGCATGTCTTTGAGCACGTCTTCGATGGCGCGCAGTTGATCGGGCGTTTCCTCAAACTCAAAGGACGCCTCGAACTCGCGGTAAAGCTGGTCGGGCGGCGAAGACGCGTGTCCCTCGTGGACCTCGCGCGCCGCATAGACCTCGAGCAGTTCGTGCGCCATGGCCAAAACCGACCGGCGAGTTTTTGCCTTGACCTTTTCCCACGAAGTTCCCCCAAGCCGATCGAGAGCCGGCTGAGCGCCGTCGCCGCCGATGTATTTCTGCACCAGATTGATCCGGTCCACTGGCAGATAAAGGCGATCGCCCCCGTCATACTCGAGATGAAGGAACTCGCCTCCGACTCCCTCCACTTTGAGAAACTTGAGTCCCCGATAAATCCCGATCCCGTGGTCGAGATGAACCACATAGTCATCCTGCTTGAGCTCGCTCAGGCTGGTAATAAAGTGGCTCGGGTGGGTCCGCTGGGAAGCGGGGCGCTGGCTTCGTTTGGTGCCGAAGATCTCATCGGCCGTGATCAGGACCAGATGTTCGTCGGGAAGACGAAATCCCTCGGTCAGGCTTCCCACCGCGAGCATGCGGCGCGGCGCCGCGCTGGATAGAACAAGCGGAAAGGACTGCTCCTCCTGCCCGACCGCCACCTCGTAATGGGCCAGCAGCTTGCGCAGTCGGCTCGCATCCGCGGCCGTGGGGACGACGAAGAAAACTCTCTCCTCCTTCCATTCCTCGAGCCGCTCCAGGAGCGGCTTGAGGGAAGGCTCCCGGGACTGGCCGGCGGAAATCTCCAGCCGAAGATCGCTATTCAGGTAGGATCTCACCGAAAAGAAGCCGTCCGCTCCTTTTCCCTGAGGCGGGATGACGTCAAGCGACTCCGTGTGGATTTGGGGAAAGGCGGAAAGATCCTCCCGCCAATCCTTCTCGTCAATGTAGAGACTTTCCACCGCCGGCACGAAGCGGCCTTCTTCCTTCGCCCTCACCGCCCGCTCCCAGCATTGCCCCGCGAAACGCTCCGCCTCCGCTTCCACCCGGGCGGCTTGATCGAGCCAGATCAGGGTGTCCGGGGGCAGATAGCTGAAAAGAGCGGAAAGCGCAGGATAGAAATAAGGCACGAGC
>JACPFH010000539.1 GCA_016183075.1 Deltaproteobacteria bacterium
CGATGCCTTCCCAGAGCAGAAAATCGTTGGGGCGGAGATGGAGCGCCTCAAACCGGGAAGCGTTGAATTTGTAATACAGCGTGTCCTTCCAACGGAGAAACAGAGTGACCGCAATCGTCCGCCCCTGGTGGCTGGCAGCAAGAGGAAACCAGCCGTCAACTTCCTTGAACTGACGGCGGATGGCCTCGAAAAAGCTGCAGGGCTGGGCGAGGAGACGGTATTTATATTTCCTCACCGTGAGATGAAGCTGATGAAACTCGTTAACGAGAGCTCTATTCTCCATGGTCCGGAGCTCCACGCCTTCTCGCCGCGCCTTCCGAATCGCCCGGCGAGTGGAATCAGAAATATTACGCCACATCCCTTCCGGATCATCTTCCAGATCCACGGCGTGCCAGCGCGCTTTTTTAACCATGGTCAGACGCTCATCCGACATGGGGATCTTGCAGTTTAAGCAGCGGAAGCTTACGGGAAAGCCCCTTGCCCGCAGCTCGCCAAAGAGCAGTTCCCAATCTCGCTTCGTGGCAACTAGGGGATCACAGTAGTCGGAGAAGGGAAGAGCAACGATCCGGCTACCAAGCAAGTCCGAGAGTTTGCACAAAGGAACACCCCCTATGGGCTCCCCGTCGCCGTCGACAAGGATCAAAGCTTGGGTGTCGAACCCATAACATTCGTTCAGGACACGCACCCAAGGGGGCGAATGAAAAAGACTGCCCGACATCTCAGTCACGAGTCTGTCCCAGCGAGGATCCGTTGCCGGATCAATACAGAGAATATTCATAGGAAACCTTCGCTGCCGCGCCGTTACCGTTCAACGAGCGCTGCAGCGCGCCGAGCACGCTGAGCACATCAAGCGCAAAGGGACCGTCCGTCAGGGGAGAAGCTCCATTCTGTATGCTCTCCAGAAAGTGCTCACACTGGTTCTTCAGCGGCTCGCTGACTTCGATCTTGGGACTTAGAATGTCTCCGTCCCGGATAGCCAGGATGAACTCCCCGAAACTGTCGGTATCCTTGCCGGACGAATACACGCTCTTCTCGAAGATCCGAAGCTGTTCCTGGATGTTCAGGTCGTCGTACAAAATGCGCTGTCGACTTCCTACCACGACTACCTGCCGCACTCGATTGGGATCGGCCCAGCTCACGTGGATGTGTCCGATCACTTGATTCGGATAGTTCAAGGTCGCGAAAACCACGTCTTCTCTCGAGTTGCGTAAAAACTTGGATCCGACGGCGTTGACGGATTCCGGCCTTGTTTCCAGGAGATAGGAGAAAATCGCGATGTCGTGGGCGGCCAGGTCCCATGCGACATTGACGTCGTTGCGGACCGGACCCAGAGCCGTCCTCGTTGCATAGAGATAATAGAGATCCCCGATGCCCTGCCTCGGGTCACGGAGATGCTCCTTCAGCTTGCGCACCGCGGGATTGTAGAGAAAAATATAACCAACCATCAGCGCCGCTTTCACTCTGCGAGCAAGCTTGACCAGCTCGAGACCCTCCCTCGGGTCTACAACGAAGGGCTTCTCCGCCAGCACGTGTTTTCGCCGAAGCAGAGCGGTCCGGACCACTTCGCCCTGAACCGAGACGGGAAGGGCCACCACGAGAGCGTCCAGCTCCTTTTGCTCCAGCAACTGCGCAAGGTCGGTGAAGGTCGGGACGTCGGGATAGCGCTGGCTGATCAGGCTCAGCCGGCGGGGATCTACGTCACAGGCGCCTATGACGCGGGCAGCGGGCAGTTCATGGAAAACGCGAATGTAGTTCTGACCCCAGCGCCCGCAGCCGATTACGCCGACTCCTAATCCCACGTGTGTATCCTCGCGCGGGTCCGACTCATGAGAGCAGCTCGCCTGTCCTTCGCATGTGCTCTTCGAGAATGGAGTAGTGCTGCTCGACCTTACCGAGAGTCCGAAACCAACCGACAAAGCGGCGGATCCCCGCTTCGAGTGAGACGCGAGGCTCGAAGCCCAGACTCCTCAACCCGCTGATATCGAGAACCAGATTTCTGATGTCTCCAGATCGAAACTCGCCCCGGGCTATGGGCTCCACAGAGCACCCGATAGCGTTCGCAAGTAACTCTGCGACCTCTCGTACGGTGGTTGCCTCACCGGTTCCCACGTTGAAAGAGCGGTAATCGCTTCGCTCGTCTTTCATCACGAGCAGGTTCGCCTGCACGATGTCCTCTACAAAAGTCCAGTCACGACGCTGTCTGCCGTCTTCGTAGAGCACCGGAGAGCGGCCGTTAACCAGCAGCGTGGCGAACGTAGTGATCACCGTGCTGTAGGGGTTGAACACGGACTGGCGGGGACCATAAGTCACCGCATAGCGCAACGCGACCGTAGGAATTCCTAAACGCTTTCCCATGGACAGGGCAAGCATCTCGGCCGCGTACTTCGAGACGGCATAGGGCGTAAACGGCGCCTTGGACGATTCCTCATCCGTGGGCTGCCACTGAAGGCTTTGCGCGCAGACCGTGCATATCGGCTCCCACTCATGTCGCTTGAGCCGCTCCAGGGAGCGCATGGCCGGATACTCGCACTTGTATTTTCCCTCACCGTAGACGGACAGAGACGAAGCCAGCACGATCTTCTGCACCGGGAACCGCTTTTCCGCGACGACATCGAAAATTCGGGCCGTTCCGATCGCATTCATCTCCAGGTAGGGCGCGGCTTCGGGATGGAATCCGGTAAATGCGGCTTGGTGAAATACCAGGTCCACATCCCGGAGAGCGATCTCCAGGGCCTCGCGATCCAAAATGTTGCCGGAGAGAAACTCAACCTCTTTCGGAATCCACTCGGAGATCCCGGCAGGATGCGTGTAGCTCTCCAGGCTGTCGAGCACCTTAACCCGGCAACCCAGGGCAACAAGGGCATCGGCGAGGTGGGATCCAATTAAGCCGGCTCCGCCGGTTACAAGTATCGTCCTACCCGATATCCTCATGTTTCTCGCAAACGAAAACTCCAGATACCGCGAAACTTCGGATCAGTTCAAGCGCATACCTCTTTCACCGCCATGGCAATGAAATCCACCTCGTCCCCGGTCAGCTCCGGAAAAATAGGGAGGGAAAGAATCCGATCAGCGCAGTGTTCCGCGACCGCGAATTCTCCTCGCCTGTGAGTCCCTCCATAGATCGGCTGGAGATGAATCGGATTCGGATAGTGGACCGCAGTGGAGATTCCCTTTGACGTGAGGTGGCCTTGAAGCTCGTTCCGGTTGTCCGTCTGCACGACGTAGAGGTTGTAAACGTGTTCACACAGGCGGTCCACATGAGGCCTCACCACCTTTGTGCCGTCCAGAAAGGCATCATACAATGAGGCCAGTTCCCTGCGCCTCTGGTTCCATGCGTCCAGGTAGCGCAATTTCACCCTGAGAATCGCGGCC